>JBAYOI010000176.1:0-6185 GCA_041678365.1 Pigmentiphaga sp.
GCTGGCACTGCGCAAGCGTCTGCTCGGGCAAGGCGAACATCAAATCCAGATTGACCCGCTCGACCGCCCGCTGGGCGATGTCGATGGCGTGCCGGGCCTGGTCCGCACTATGAATGCGCCCCAGCGCCCGCAATTTGGCATCGTCAAAACTCTGGATGCCCAGGGAAATGCGGTTGATGCCGCTGGCGGCATAGGCCTGGAATCGCTCCGCTTCCACCGCGCCCGGATTGGCTTCCATGGTGATTTCCGCGTTCGGCAACAGCCTCAGGCGGGACCGGAGCAGACTCAGCAGCCGGTCCATGCCTGGCGCCGACAGCAAGCTGGGCGTGCCGCCGCCAATAAAGACCGAAATGACCTGCCGGCCCCAAATCAGCGGCAGGCTTTGATCCAGGTCCCGCTCCAACGCATCCAGATAAGCCGCTTCCGGTATATCGCCACGCGCTTCATGGGAGTTGAAGTCGCAGTACGGGCATTTGCGAATGCACCAGGGAAAGTGCACGTACACGGACAAAGGCGGCAAGCTCGTCAGTCCCGATCCGGCGGACTGACGCGGACGTTGGACCTCGGAGGCCAGCCAGATCGGTGCTTTCATGGCTGCGTCTGGTCCAGCTTGCCCATCAAGGCCTGCAAAGCCAGGGCCCGGTGGCTGCGGCCATTCTTCTCTTCGGCGGACAGCTCGGCCACCGTTTTGCCCAGGGCGGGAATGAAGAAATGCGGATCGTAGCCGAACCCGCCCTGCCCGCGCGGGACCTCCAATACCTCTCCCCACCACAGGCCTTCGCCAATCAAGGGCTGGGGATCCGCCGCCGAGCGCACAAAAACAAGCGCGGCATAATAATAGGCCCGCTTGTCCGCATGTGCCGCCAGTTGCCCCACCAAAAAGCGGTTGTTGGCGGCGTCGGACTTTTCATGGCCGTTCATCGCGGCATAACGGGCCGAATACACGCCAGGCGCGCCGCCCAGCGCCACCGTACAGATGCCGGAATCATCCGCCAGGGCGGGCAGGCCGCTGCACTGGCTGGCATGCCGGGCCTTGGCCAAGGCATTTTCAATAAAGGTGGGATGCGGCTCTTCCGCTTCAGGAATGCCAAGCTCCCCTTGCGGAATCAATGTCCAGCCGCGCGGCGCCAGCAAGGCTGAAAACTCGCGCAGCTTGCCCGCGTTGTTTGACGCAAGAACGATTCTTTTCATCGTGAAGCCCGCCTGATTCAGCGCGCGCCAGCCAGCGCCTGGGTTTGTGCCGCCACCAGCTCGGCAACCCCCTGCTCGGCCAAGGCCAGCAACTGATTCATCTCTTCACGGCTGAATGGCTGGCCCTCCGCCGTCCCCTGCACTTCAATGAAGCGCCCGGCGCCCGTCATCACGACGTTCATGTCCGTGCCGCAATTGGAATCTTCCGGATAGTCCAGGTCCAGCACCGCCTGACCGTTGAACAGGCCAACCGATACCGCCGCCACCGCGTCCAGGATGGGTGACTCCGCCAGCACCCCCTGATCCAGCAAGGTTTGCACCGCATCATGGGCGGCCACATAAGCGCCGGTAATGCTGGCGCAACGGGTACCGCCATCGGCCTGGATCACGTCACAGTCCAAGTGCAGGGTCCGTTCGCCCAGCTTTTCCAAGTCAAACACGGCGCGCAGGCTGCGGCCGATCAGGCGCTGGATCTCCTGTGTGCGCCCGCTTTGCTTGCCCTTGGCCGCCTCGCGAGAACCCCGGGTATGCGTGGCACGCGGCAACATGCCGTACTCGGCCGTCACCCACCCCTTGCCCTGTCCTTTCAGGAAAGGCGGCACCCTGTCTTCAATGCTGGCCGTGCAAATCACATGGGTATCACCCGCGCGGATCAGCACCGAGCCTTCGGCATAGCGGTTGAAACCACGTTGGATGGACAAGGAACGCAACTGGTTGGCGGCCCGGCCGGAAGGTCTGGATCCGGGTGCGGCGGTTTGAAAAGACATCATGAACTCCGAGTAAGGGCGAATCGAAACGCGCGTCGATCCGCCCTTCATTGTAGTCCGAGCGCTTTCCCTCACGTATCATGTCAGCCATTGGGCCGAGCCGCTTTCGTTCTTGGCCCGCTATTCAAAAGGGCTCTCCCATGATCCATAGCATGACCGCCTTCGGTAGTGGCCGCGGCGACACCGAACAAGGCTCCCTCACGCTTGAACTGCGCAGCGTCAACAGCCGTTTTCTGGACCTGCATTTTCGCTTGCCCGATGAGCTGCGGGGGCTGGAAGCGCCGCTTCGCGACCGGCTCACACAATCCTTGGCGCGCGGCAAAATTGAAATCCGCGCCAATCTCCAGCGGCGCATCAACACCCATCCCGACGCCCTGCATCTGCCCGCGCTCGAACAGGCGGCCGAGCTGTTCAAACGCGTACAACACGCCTTTCCAGACGTCGTCCCGCCCCGTTTCACGGAACTGTTGAACTGGCCCGGCGTCCAGGCCAACGCGGAATCCGAAGACGCCTGGCGCGATCCGGCGCTGGCCGCGCTGAACGACGCCCTGTCCCAGCTCAGCGCCGCCCGTGCGCGCGAAGGCGAACGTCTGGCGCAGATGATCCAGCAACGCGCGGAACAAGTCCGCCAGATCGTTGCCGACGTGGAAACCCACCTGCCCGCCTTGTTGAGCGACTACCGGGAACGGCTGTCCAAAAAGCTGCATGACGCCATGGAGCAGGCTTTTCCCGGTGGTTTCCAGTCCATCAGCGGCGCCGAACTGAGCGAACGGCTGGCACAGGAATCCACGCTGTTCGGCCTGCGCATTGACGTTGCCGAAGAACTCTCCCGCCTGCAATCCCACCTGACCGAGCTGACCGGCCTGCTGAGCGGCAAGGGCAAGGGCAAACACGGCGCCACCGGCAAGCGACTGGACTTCCTTTTCCAGGAAATGAACCGTGAAGCCAACACACTGGGGTCCAAGGCAGGCTCGGTGGAAGTCACCCGCGCCGCGATGGACCTGAAGCTGCTGATCGAGCAGATGCGGGAGCAAGCCCAAAATATTGAGTGAGGACGAACGCCAGGACCTGATCAGCTATCTGGCCGGCTATCCCAAAGCGGGAGAAATCATGGAGGGCACAGGCGGGGTGCGCAAACTACGCTGGCGCCGGGGCGGACAAGGCAAGCGGGGTGGCGTGCGCATCATCGATTACTACCACGACGATTGCATGCCTTTATATTTGTTGACACTATTCAACAAAGGCGATAAAGACAATCTGACCAAGGCCGAACGCAACGAGTTGGCTGGCTTGGTCGATGTACTGGTGGGAATCTGGAAAGGAAAAGCCGCATGAGCAATACATTCGAGAACATCAAGCAAGGGCTGCGAGAAGCCATCGCACACGCTCAAGGCGAAGAACGCGGCGTGCGTGTGCATCGCCCTCGCGACGTCGACGTCAAAGCAGTGCGCGCCAAGACAGGCATGACTCAGGAACAGTTCGCGGCCCGCTTCGGCTTTTCCACTGCCACCCTTCGGCACTGGGAGCGTGGCGACCGTAGCCCTCGCGGTCCGGCATTGGTGCTGCTCAACGTGATTGAGCGGAACCCGCAAGCTGTTATCGACGCACTAGCCTGACTCAGCGACAAGCTCACGGAACCCTCGCACTCCAAGAGGTTGCCATTAGGTTTCCATGGCACGTGACAAAGGTTGCAAGACTCATCACCGCAATGACCTCGCCCGCCTGATCATGGATGGGTCAATCTTGAATAAAGCTAAACAAAACCTTTCACCCGCAACAAAGCAGCGTTATGTTACGAGCCAGGTACATAAACCCATGAAAACCGAGGTGAAACAATGTCCGCAGGCTGGTTCGAACTCAAGAAGGCATCCAACGGTCAATACCATTTCGTATTGAAGGCAGGCAATGCCGAAACCATTCTTTCTTCTGAAATGTACGTGGCAAAGCCATCGGCGCTGAACGGCATTGCCTCAGTGCAAAAAAACGCCGCCGACGCCGCGCGCTACCACAAAATGACCGCCACCAACGGCAAGTTCTACTTCACGCTGAAAGCCGCCAACCACCAAGTCATCGGCAACAGCCAGATGTATGCGTCCGAAGCGTCGCGAGACACCGGCATCGCGTCCGTGCAGAAAAACGGCGCTACCGCCACCATCAAGGACTTGAGCTGATTCCGGCCACACGCCGCGGGTGAAGACGCTACAATAGGCAATCAACGAGCTGATGCAAAACACCTTGCATCAGCTTTTTTATTATCTGGACCGCTCCCAAGATAACCCACCCCGCTTACTAACGCGTCTCCATGCCCTTGCCTCATTGCGGCGTTGACTTTGGTACCTCAAACTCCAGTGTTGCCTGGTATCACCAAGGTCAAGCCACCCTGCTTCCGCTCGAAGAAGAACGCACCAGCCTCCCCTCCGCCATTTTCTTTCATGCGGACGACGACGGCATCAGTCACGGGCAAGCCGCCATCAATGATTACCTGGAAGGCTACGAGGGCCGCCTGATGCGGGCCATGAAAAGCCTGTTGGGCAGCCCGCTGATGGAAGGCCAGACGGAAGTCCAGGGCCGGGCCCTGCCGTTCCGGCTGCTATTGAAACATTTCATCCAGACCTTGCGTACGCGCGCCAGCCTCGCGGCGGGCACGCCGTTTCAACAAGCGGTGTTTGGCCGCCCGGTCCATTTCGTTGATGACGATCCGCGCAATGACCAGCTCGCCCAGGACACCTTGGCCGACATTGCCCGTGAGGTCGGCTTTGAACACGTCGAGTTCCAGTACGAGCCGCTGGCGGCGGCATTCAGCTATGAACAAACCCTGCAAGGCGAACAATGCGTCATGGTGGTGGATATTGGGGGCGGCACCTCGGATTTTTCCATTGTGCGGCTCGGTCCGGAACGGGCGGCCCGACTGGACCGGCAGCCCGACATCCTGGCCACTGCGGGCGTGCACATTGGCGGCACCGATTTTGATAAATACCTGAGTCTGGGCAGCGTCATGCCGGAACTGGGCCTGGGCAGCGCCTTGAAAAGCGGCAAGGACATGCCTTCCACCGTGTATTTCCAGCTCGCGTCCTGGCATACCATCAACCAGGTCTATAGCCGCAAGCAAAGCGCCTTGCTGAGCACCTTGCAGCGCGAATCCGCCGCACCGGCGCTGCTCAAGCGTTTGCTGCATGTTGTCGAGCAGCGCAGCGGACATGCGCTCGCCATGGAAGTCGAGCGCGCCAAAATCCAGTTGACGGATCACCCGCAAGTGCAATTGAATCTGGGCGTGGCGCAAGCGGGTTTGGAGCACACCGTCACGCAATCGGATTTCAACCACTACGTCGGCCATCTGGTGGAACGGATCAGCCAGGCTGTCCACGACATGCTTCAGCAGGCGCAATTGCCAGCCAACGGCATTGATGCCTTGTATTTCACCGGCGGCGCCAGCGCCATTCCAGTGCTTCAAACCACCCTGAGCCGCCATTTCAACACGCAACGCAATATTGATGGCGATCGCTTCGGCAGCATCGGCACCGGCTTGGCCATCGATGCTCACCGGCGTTTCGGCCCCTCCAATCCGTGAGAAGGATCTTCAACCATGTCGACACTGACGCTTCATTATTTTTATGATCCCTATTGCGGCTGGTGCTATGGCGCGGCGCCGCTGATTGACACCGCGGCCAGCATTCTGCCCGTGCGCCTGCACGCGGGCGGCATGTTGACCGGTCCGGACCGCAAGCCCCTTGACCCGGCCATGCGTTCACACATTGAAAGCAGCGATCAGCGCATTGAGGAACTGACCGGCCAGCCGTTTTCCAGCCTCTACCGGTCCAGGCTGCTGCAGCAACCGGATACGGTCTATCAGTCCGAAGCGCCCACCACCGCCATTCTTGCCGCCGAGAGCCTGTCCGGCGAAGCGCTGCCGATGCTGCATACGCTCCAACACCTGCACTATGTGGAAGGCGAACGCATCAACGAGATGGCGATCCTGCTGAAAGCCGCGGAAAACCTGAACCTGGATCCGCAGTTGTTCCAGATCCAGTATGAGGCCCTGGAAGGCACCCCCTGCATGGCACACATTGATGCATCACGCGCTTTGTTGCACCAGCTGGGCGGACGCGGCTTTCCTACCCTTGTCTTTGAGATTGAAGGCCGTTACCAGCGCATTGATCACAGCCGCTTCCTTGGCAATACGGATGAGTGGGCGGACGTCCTGCACCATTTGCAGGACGCTACCCGCAA
>JBAYOI010000177.1:0-6138 GCA_041678365.1 Pigmentiphaga sp.
ATTCTGGAGTGGTGCGCCCGTCAAGGATTTGAGGACGTGCAAGCGGATCAAGCGCCGCTGCGCGACCTGATTGCGCGCCGCTGCCGTCTGCGCGGCTGGGAGGCCTGGATCGACGGGCTGACGTACTGGATCATGCGGATCATCAATACGCCGCTGCCGCTGGCGGAACGGCCGCCGGTTCGCCTGGCCGGACTGCGTCGCTATCAAGTCGAGCTCGAATTCTGGTTTGAAATCGCCGAGGTCAACGTCCAGGCCTTGGACGCGCTGGTGAGCGCGCGGACGTTTTCCGGACGCGCCCGGCCACAGGCGGTGTCACAGCGGATCGCGGGCATGCTGAAGGGCTTCATGGATCTAGTGTTTGAGCACGAAGGGCGCTATTACGTGCTGGACTACAAGTCCAACGCCTTGGGTGAACGCAACGAAGACTACACGCCCGCCGCGCTGGAACAGGCCATCCTCGACAAACGCTATGACTTGCAGGCCGCCCTGTATGCCCTGGCCTTGCATCGCCATCTGAAGCAGCGCCTGCCCAACTATGATCCCGGCCTCCATTTTGGTGGCGTGGCCTATTACTTTTTCCGGGGCGTGGACGGTCCCTGCCACGGTCTGCTGCTGGATACCTTGACGCCAGCGCTGCTTGAGACGCTGGACACCTTGATGCTGGGAGCCGATGCCGCATGAACCAGCAAAGTTTTGATTTCTCTTCGCCGTCCGTCTTGCTCCGTTCCCCGGCGGCCTTGCTCGATTTCCTGAGGCACTGGGAAAGCCAGGGCTGGTTGCGTCCCCTGGACCTGGCGTTTGCCGAATTTCTGTGCGCCTGCGATGCCGACCTGGATCCGCAGGTGGGATTGGCGGCCACGCTGGTCAGCCATCAGCTTGGCCATGGCCACGTTTGCCTGGCGCTGGGCGCGGTGCTGGATCAGCCGGAAATCAATCTGGCCTTGCCGCCGCCAACCTTGGCCACCGACCTGTATCCGGTGCCGCAGGCCCTGCTGCAAAGCCTGAGCAAGGCGCAGTGGATCGCCTGCCTGAAGGCCAGCCCGCTGGTGGTGGAGGCGGCCCAGGCAAGCAGCCGACCCGCGCCGCTGGTGCTGGATGAAGACCGCCTCTATCTGCACAAATACTGGTCTTATGAGCAAGCCATCAAGCGGAACCTGACTGCGCGCCTGGCGCGCCAAACCCTGCCTGCCGATGACGTGGCCGGTTTGCTTGATCCCTTGTTCGCCCCGCGCGCGGACGGCCTGCCCGATTGGCAGAAAATTGCCTGCGCCGTGGCAAGCCGCCGCGGCTTCGGCATCATCACCGGCGGCCCGGGCACCGGCAAGACCACAACCGTCATCCGCCTGCTGGCGCTATTGCAGTCGCTGGCCTTGTCCCGCGACCGGCCATTGACCATCCGCATGGCCGCGCCAACCGGCAAGGCGGCGGCCCGGCTGACGGCGTCGATTCAATACCAGCGCCAGCAGCTGCCGGTGGCGGATGAGATCAAGGCGCTGATTCCGACTGAAGTCTCCACCTTGCACCGCCTGCTCGGCAGCTTGCCCGACAGCCGTTATTTCAGGCACAACGCGGATCGCCCGCTGGCGCTGGACGTGCTGGTGATCGACGAAGCCTCGATGGTGGATCTGGAAATGTTCGCGCTGGTGCTCGATGCTTTGCCTCCGCATGCCCAACTCATCCTGCTTGGTGACAAGGACCAGTTGTCCTCCGTGGAGGCGGGCGCGATCCTGGGCGATCTGTGCGCTGACGCGCAAACCACGCCATACGCCCCGGCAACGGTGGATTGGATCGAGGCCGTGACCGGCTGCCGGATCACGGACTGCAACCCGGACCCGGCCAGTTGGAGCGCGCTGGCCCAGCAGACCGTCATGCTGCGCGCCTCGCACCGTTTTGACGACCGGAGCGGGATCGGCCAACTGGCCGCTGCCTGCAACGCGGGTGAGCCCAAAGCCGTGCTGGCTTTATTGAGCGAAGCCGAGCAGGGCAGCCGCACTGACTTGGCCTATCGGCGTTGGCAGGCTGAGCAAGGCCTGCCGGACTTCATGTTCGGCGCTGAACAGGGCTTCGGGGCCTATACGGCGCAGTTGGGCACGCCGCCCTCGGCCCTGGACCTGAACGCCTGGACCACCTGGGCGGCGCAGATTCTGCACGCCTTTGACGCCTTCCGGATCCTATGCGCCTTGCGTCAAGGCCCCTATGGCGTGGACGCCTTGAATGAACGCGTCAAGATCCGCCTGTTTCCGCAGACCGAGCCGAACTTCGACCAGCAGTGGTTTCACGGGCGCCCGGTCATGATGACGCGCAATGACTATGCCCTGGGCCTGATGAACGGCGATATCGGCATGGCCTTGCTGGTGCCGGACGCCTTGTTCGGGCGTGAAGGAAACGGACGGCATTTGCGCGTGGCGTTTCCGCAGACGCAGCAGGGCGGGCTGCGCTTCTTGCTGCCCAGCCGTCTTTCCGACGTGGAAACTGTCTTTGCCATGACGGTGCACAAATCGCAGGGCTCGGAGTTTGATCACGCCTGCCTCGTGTTGCCAGACAAGGATGCGCCGCTGCTGACGCGGGAACTGGTCTATACCGCGGTGACCCGCGCCAAGCGGCGTTTCAGCCTGCTTGCGCCCAACCCGCAATTGCTGACGCAAGCGGTGCAGCGCAAGACCCACCGCATGAGCGGCCTGGACGCGCGCCGCAGCTTTCCCTTGATCAAGGAATGAGGGTGGCCAAGCGCAGGCCTCGCCGTTTACGGCGCCTCACCCCAGGCCCTGCCGCAAGGCTTCCAGCATGGCCTGCACCCGCAGCAGCGCCAAGCGGGTCTCCGGCACTTGCGCCTTGATCCAGGCGCGCTGCAAGGGATAGGCGGGCAACAAGGGCTGCAAGCTGCCTGACCGGAAGGCGTCGCGGACCGCATAGGCGGGCAGCACCGCGATGCCCGCGCCCGCCAGCGCAACCTTGGTCAGCACCGTGTTGTCATTGGAGCTGACACTGGGCCGGACTTCCACCCGCAGCACGCCGTGCTCGCTGTCAAAGGTCCACAAGCCGCCGGTCGGGTTGAACACCAGCGTGCGGTGTCCGGTCAGATCGCGCGGATGGCTGGGCGAACCGTGGCGGGACAGATAGTCGGGGGAGGCGCACAGGAACTGCTCCAACGGCCGCAACGGGATGTCCACCACGCCTTCATAGCTGTCGGTTCGCCCAGCCAACGAAATATCCAGACCTTCTTCCAGCGGATTGACGGGGCGGTCCACCAGCATCAGATCAATCTGCACTTGCGGATGGTCTTGCTGAAACACCCCGATCACGTCAGCCAGCAAGTTCAAGCCAAGGCTGGTGGACGCGCGCAGCTTCAACTGGCCCGCCATGGCGGGCTCCTCCTGCCGGAACAGATCCTGCACCGCATCAAAATCGTTGAGCAGACGCGCCGCCTGCGCATGCAGCCGACTGCCTTCGTGCGTCAAGGCCATTTGCCGACTGCTACGCTCGAACAGCTTGACGCCCAGGCTCCACTCCAAATAGTTGATTCGCTTCGAGATCACACTCGGCACGGTATTCATCTCTCGTGCGGCGGCGGAGAAGTTGCCGCAGCGCACGGTGGCGAGGAAACTCCTGAGGCAAAGCAGCTGATCCATCTTTTCCCTTTAGCAAAAGCTGATGATCCAATTTAGCGCAAAATGGAATACAAAAGGCCGCCATAATGATTAGCTATCGAATGTTGAAGAGCGGTCAGAAGGAGGAAACATGGCGCAAACCGTTTATGAACCGGGCCGGACCCTGCCTATTTATGGCGAGTACGACGTGGTGGTGCTTGGTGGCGGACCGGCGGGGATGATGGCGGCGGCAGCGGCGGCGCAAACCGGCGCGCACACGCTGCTGATCGAGCGCTATGGTTTTCTGGGCGGCATGGGCACGGCGGCCGGCGTCACCAACTTCTGCGGCCTGCATGCCAATGTCTATGGCCAGCATCAACGCGTGGTGCGCGGCCTGACCGACGAGTTCCTCGACTTGATGCGGGAACTGGACGGCCTGTGCGAGCCGCACGTCATGTTCGGCGGCAAAATCATGGCGCAAGCCTATGACACGCCCGCCTACAAGATCGCCGCCGACCGGCTGTTGCTGAAGCGCCGGGTGGAACTGCTGTTCCATACGCAGGCGGCCGGGGCCTTGCTCAATGAAGACCGCAGCATCAGCGAGCTGATTGTTGAAACCCGCGGCGGCCGTCAAGCCATTCGCGCCAAGCGTTTCATCGATTGCAGCGGAGACGGAGACCTGGCGTACGCGGCAGGTAGCCCGATGGAGCAGGGCAGTGGGCGTGAAGATATGCTGTATCCGTCCACCTTGTTCCGGATCAACGGCGTGCAGCCCGAGCGCGCGGGCAAGGCTTGGGAAACCGTCGCGGGCATGATGGAGAAAGCCGAGCAGGACGGCTGGACCTTCAAGCGCCGCATGCCGATCATGCGGCCGCAGCGCAACCCGGTGGAGTGGCGCTGCAACGTGACCCAGCTCAGCCGGGACAATGGCGATCCGATCAGCGGCACCGACTCCCGCCAAATGACGGAAGGGGAGTTGTCGGGCCGCGCCCAGGCCGCGCACTTTATCCAGTTTCTGCGCGAGTACATGCCGGGCTTTGAGCAGAGCTACATCCTCGACCTGCCGCCGCAGCTCGGCATCCGCGAAACCCGCCGCCTGCAAGGCGCGCTGCAACTCAGCGAACACGATGTGCTGAACTGTACTTCGTTCGAGGACACCATTGGCGTCAACGCCTGGCCGATTGAAGAGCACCGCCCCGGTGAAGTGTCTTTCGAGTTTCCGCCGATTCCGGATTGCCGCGGCTTCAACCACCTGCCTTACCGCATGCTGTATTCAAGCAAGGTCGGCAACCTGCTGGTGGCCGGGCGCTGTGCGTCAATGACGCACAAAGGGCAATCCGCCGCGCGCGTCACCGGCGCCTGCTTCGTGATGGGACAGGCCGCGGGCACGGCGGCGGCGATGAGCATTGAGCAGCAATGCCCGCCCGCGGCATTGCCAGTCCGGACTTTGCAGACGCGTCTGGAAGCGGACGGCGTTTACCTGGGCACCGACATTCAATAAAGGAGGACAGCGTTGATGCAACAAGAACCTGATCCGCAAGGCCGACCCTTGCGGCGTTTCACCGATCCGAACTACCAGCCGCTGGCCGAGACGCTGGCCGGGCTGCGGCAGGAAATCGATCAGCTCGACACACAGATCGTCGAGTTGTTGAGCCGCCGCGCCATGCTGGTCAAAGATGCCGCCCGCTTCAAGGCCGATGCCTTCCAGGTCAGCGCCCCGCAGCGGCAGCAACAGGTGTTCGACCTTGTTCGGCGCAAAGCGCAACAGGCAAACCGCGGCTTCGAAGGATTCGAAGACGTGGTGGAGACCGCCTATCGCGCGCTGGTTGCCGGATTCATTGCCCAAGAGCAGTGTTATTTCAATGATATGGAGACTTGCCATGCCCCTGATTCTCAAACCCACCTGGATTAGTGCGCTCGTTCTGAGCCTGGGCGCTTTGCATGGACTGGCCGCCGCGGCCGATGCAAACTGGCCAAGCAAACCCATACGCGTGATCGTGCCGTTCGGTCCCGGCTCCAGCCCGGACGTGGTGGCGCGCATTGTGACCGACCAGGCCAGCAAAAGTCTGGGCCAGACCATCGTGGTGGAAAACCGGCCCGGTGCCAGCGGCAATATCGGCACGCAAGCCATTGCCCGCGCCGCGCCCGATGGCTACACCTTTGGCGTTTCCATCACCGGCCCGATGGTCAACAACACGGTGCTGATGAAGGACCTGCCTTATGATCCGTTCACCGAACTGGCGCCGCTGACGCTGGCCGTCCATCAGCCCAACGTCATCGTCGTGCCGAAGCAGTCAGGCATCACGAAGGTGGAAGAACTGCTGAAGCTGCTGAAGGACAAGCCCGATCAACTGAACTTCCCGTCACCGGGCGCGGGCACCGTGTCCCATCTGTCTGTTGAGTTGATGTTGCAGCGCGTCGGCTCCACCGCCGTTCATGCGCCGTATCCGTCTTCGCCCGCCGCCATGACCTCGCTGATCAGCGGCGATACGCAGTTTGCCGCGTTGCCGCCGATTGCGGTGATGCCGCTGGTCAATGATGGACGCCTGAC
>JBAYOI010000178.1:0-6114 GCA_041678365.1 Pigmentiphaga sp.
GCTCGGTCTGGTCGGTCGCAAGGTTGGCATGACCCGCATCTTCACAGAGGATGGTGAATCCATCCCTGTCACGGTGCTGGACGTGTCGAACAACCGTGTGACCCAGGTCAAATCCCCGCAAGTCGACGGCTATGCAGCCGTCCAAGTCACGTTCGGTACGCGCCGCGCGTCGCGCGTCACCAGCCCGCTTACCGGTCACTTTGCGAAAGCAGGTGTCGAAGCAGGCAGCGTGTTGAAAGAATTCCGCCTTGATCCCGCCAAAGCCGCCGAGTTCACGCCCGGTGCAGTCATCGCTGTTGAGTCGCTGTTCAGCGCCGGCCAGAAGGTCGACGTCACCGGCACCACCATCGGTAAAGGCTTTGCCGGCGTCATCAAGCGTCACCACTTTTCTTCGCAGCGTGCTTCGCACGGTAACTCGCTCTCGCACCGCGCTCCCGGTTCCACCGGTATGGCGCAGGATCCGGGCCGCGTGTTCCCCGGCAAGAAAATGGCTGGCCACATGGGTGATGTTCAGCGTACGGTTCAAAACCTCGACGTTATTCGCGTGGATGCGGAACGCGGTCTGCTGCTGGTTCGTGGCTCGGTGCCCGGCCATGCTGGCGCCGACGTGATCGTGCGTCCCGCTGTGAAAGGAGCCTAAAGATGGATATCAAGCTCCTGAATGAACAGGGTCAAGCTGCTGCAACCGTGAGCGCACCGGATACGGTGTTCGGCCGCGAGTTCAACGAAGCGCTGGTGCACCAGATCGTTGTTGCCTACCAGGCCAACGCTCGTGCGGGCAACCGTGCTCAGAAAGACCGCGCTGAAGTCAAGCACAGCACCAAGAAGCCGTGGCGTCAAAAAGGAACGGGCCGTGCTCGTGCCGGTATGACGTCCTCCCCGCTGTGGCGTGGGGGTGGCCGGATTTTCCCGAACTCGCCTGAAGAAAATTTCTCGCAGAAGGTCAACAAAAAGATGTATCGCGCAGGTATGCGCTCGATCTTCTCGCAGTTGGCCCGGGAAGACCGCGTCTCCATCGTTGAGTCCTTCACGCTCGAGTCGCCCAAGACCAAGCTGGCCGTTGAAAAGCTCAAGACCTTGGGCTTGGATTCGGTTCTGATCATTACCGATACGGTTGACGAAAACCTGTACCTGGCAACGCGCAACTTGGCGCACGTGGCCGTGGTTGAGTCCCGTTACATCGATCCGCTCTCGCTGATTCACTACAAGCAAGTGGTGATCACGCAAGCTGCGATCGCACAGCTCGAGGAGTTGCTGGGATGAGTAATGACCGTCTGCTGAAAGTTCTGTTGGCGCCGATCATCTCTGAAAAGAGCACGTTCATCGCTGAAAAGAACGAACAGATTGCTTTCCGCGTCCTCCAGGATGCAAGCAAGCCTGAAATCAAAGCTGCCGTCGAACTGCTCTTCAAAGTGCAGGTCGAGTCCGTGCAGGTCCTGAATACCAAGGGCAAAGTCAAGCGCTTTGGCCGTTTCATTGGTCGTCGTCGCAACGAACGCAAAGCGTACGTTTCGCTGAAGCCCGGCCAGGAAATCGACTTCGCGCAGGAGGTGAAATAATGCCCCTCGTTAAGGTAAAGCCGACTTCGGCTGGCCGTCGCGGCATGGTGAAGGTGGTTCATCCCCACCTGCACAAAGGCCGCCCGTTTGAAGGCCTGCTGGAGAAGCAGATTCAAAACGCCGGCCGTAACAACAACGGCCACATCACCACGCGTCACCGCGGCGGTGGTCACAAGCAACACTATCGTGTCGTGGACTTCAAACGCAACAAAGACGGGATTCCGGCAAAAGTTGAGCGTATTGAATACGACCCGAACCGTACGGCTCACATCGCATTGGTGTGCTATGCCGACGGTGAGCGCCGCTACATCATCGCTCCTCGCGGTCTTGAAGTGGGTGCAACGTTGCTGTCTGGCATCGAAGCGCCGATCCGCGCGGGTAATACCTTGCCTATTCGCAATATTCCCGTCGGTAGCACGATCCACTGCATTGAGATGATCCCCGGCAAAGGCGCGCAAATCGCGCGCTCGGCTGGCGCATCCGCTGTGCTGTTGGCCCGTGAAGGCATCTACGCTCAGGTTCGCCTGCGCTCCGGTGAGGTCCGTAGGGTCCACATCGAGTGCCGCGCAACCATCGGTGAAGTCAGCAACGAAGAGCACAGCCTGCGCCAAATCGGCAAGGCGGGTGCAACGCGCTGGCGCGGTATTCGTCCGACCGTTCGTGGCGTTGCCATGAACCCGATCGATCACCCCCACGGTGGTGGTGAAGGTCGTACCGGCGAAGCCCGTGAACCGGTCAGTCCCTGGGGCACTCCGTCCAAGGGTTTCAAGACCCGCCGCAATAAGCGGACGAGCAGTATGATCGTCCAGCGGCGTAAGAAGAAGTAAGCGAGGCGAGCCATGTCACGTTCGATCAAAAAAGGCCCGTTTGTAGACCAATACCTGATTAAGAAGGTTGAGGATGCAGCGGCTGGCAAAGACAAAAGGCCGATCAAAACCTGGTCGCGTCGTTCCACGATTCTGCCCGAGTTCATCGGTATCACGATCGCGGTTCATAACGGTCGCCAACATGTTCCCGTGTATATCAACGAGAACATGGTGGGACATAAACTCGGCGAATTCGCGCTGACTCGTACTTTCAAGGGTCATGCTGCGGACAAGAAGTCGAAGAGGTAAGGCGATGGAAACCACAGCGAAAGTCCGTGGCGTACGCGTCTCGGCCCAGAAAGCCCGTTTGGTTGCGGATATGATCCGCGGCAAATCGGTTGCTCAGGCCATCAATATTCTGACGTTCACGCCCAAAAAATCTGCCGGCATTATCAAGAAGGTAGTTGAATCTGCCATCGCCAATGCTGAGCACAACGACGGCGCCGACATCGACGAACTGAAGGTCAAGACCATCTACGTCGACAAGGGCACTTCGCTCCGGCGCTTCCGCCCCCGAGCAAAAGGCCGCGGTGTCAAGATCGAGAAGCAAACGTGCCACATTGTGGTCACGGTTGGTAATTAAGGAGCCACGATGGGACAGAAGATTCATCCAACCGGGTTCCGACTCGCAGTCACCCGTAACTGGACTTCCCGCTGGTACGCTGGCGAGAAGGACTATGCAGGCATGCTGGCCGAGGACATCAAAGTCCGCGAATACCTGAAGAAGAAGCTGAAAGGCGCTTCGGTGGGTCGCGTGATCATTGAGCGCCCCGCCAAGAATGCCCGCGTCACGATTTACTCGGGCCGCCCGGGTGTTGTGATCGGGAAAAAAGGCGAAGACATTGAAATCCTCAAAGCTGACCTGCAGCGCCTGATGGGCGTTCCCGTGCACGTCAACATCGAGGAAATTCGCAAGCCTGAAGTTGACGCACAGTTGATCTCCGACTCGATTGCTCAGCAGCTCGAAAAACGCATCATGTTCCGCCGCGCCATGAAACGCGCCATGCAGAACGCCATGCGGATGGGCGCCCAGGGCATCAAAGTCATGAGTGCTGGACGTCTGAACGGCGCTGAGATTGCTCGTAGCGAATGGTATCGCGAAGGCCGTGTGCCGCTGCACACCCTGCGCGCCAACATTGAATACGGCACCTCTGAAGCGCACACGATGTATGGTTTGATCGGCATCAAGGTCTGGGTCTACAAGGGCGAGTCCCTGGGCTCGGCTGATCTTGCCGCTGAAGCTGGCAAAGACGAAGAGCGCAAACCGCGTCGTGGTCCCCGTAATGATCGTGGCGATCGTAACGAGCGTCCGGGCAACCGTCCGGGTGGTCGTGGTCGCGGCGGCCGTAAGCCTGCAGCCGATGCTGCACCGGCTGCTAAAGACGGAGAATAACCATGCTGCAGCCATCGCGCAGGAAATACCGCAAGGAACATAAAGGCCGGAATACCGGTCTGGCAACGCGCGGCGCCAACGTTTCGTTCGGCGAGTTCGGTTTGAAGGCCACCGGTCGTGGCCGCCTGACCGCTCGTCAGATTGAAGCCGCACGTCGTGCCATCAACCGTCACATCAAACGTGGCGGCCGTATTTGGATTCGTGTCTTCCCCGACAAGCCGATTTCCCAGAAACCGGCAGAAGTCCGGATGGGTAACGGTAAAGGCAACCCGGAGTTCTGGGTGGCTGAGATCCAGCCGGGTAAAGTGCTGTACGAAATGGAAGGCGTAAGCGAAGAATTGGCGCGTGAGGCATTCCGCTTGGCTGCTGCCAAGCTGCCGATCTCAACGGTCTTCGTTTCGCGTCATATCGGGGCGTAAGGAGAATAGCAATGAAAGCGAGCGAACTCCGTTCGAAAGACGCCGCTGAGCTCAATAAAGAGCTTGAGGGTCTGCTTAGGGCTCAGTTCAGCCTGCGTATGCAGTTGGCTACCCAGCAGCTTTCCAACAACAGCCAACTCGGCAAGGTGCGCCGCGACATCGCGCGTGTCCGTACCGTGTTGCGCGAGAAAGCCGGGGAATAAGACATGAGCGAAACTAAGCTGAAGCGTACGTTGACTGGCCGTGTGGTCAGCGACAAGATGAACAAAACGGTAACCGTGTTGATTGAGCGCCGCGTCAAGCACCCGCTCTACGGCAAGATTGTCGTTCTGTCCAAGAAGTACCATGCTCACGACGAAGAGAATCAGTATAAAGCTGGTGATCTGGTCGAAATCGCCGAGGGCCGTCCGGTCTCGAAGCACAAGGCATGGTCGGTTGTTCGTCTGATCGAAGCCTCACGCAACATCTAATGTGCGTGTGGCCAGGATGGCTTGCCATCCTGAAAGAAAAAGCCACCTTGCGCAAGCAGGTGGCTTTTTTGCGTTTGTAGCAGCCGATCAGGCTGCTTCGTGAAAGGCCTTGCTGCCAATTTCAGCGGCATGGGTGCGAAGCCTTGCGGCCAGCATCGTGACCTGCGCCTGCTCTGTGGCGGTATTGGCTGACAGCAAGAGCAGGCTGGCTTCCACCTGCTCTTCCGGGTTCAGGACGGGAACGGCCAAGGCCAGGATATGCGGGTTGCGTTTGCCGACGGTGGTGACGTAACCCTGCTTGCGAATAGCGCTCAAGGCGCGCCGGAAGGAGGTCCAGTCCTCGCCCAGGCCGGATTCGGCAATCTCCCCCTGTTTGGCGAGATACAGCGCACGGATCTGATGCGGTGCCAGATTGGCCAGGATGGCCTGTGAGCCGGCGCCCTGGAAGAGCGGGAAGGCAGAGCCGCGGCCGCGATAGATCGGCATGTGCCGACCTTGGTGGTTGATGTGGCTGGAGCCGACCTGGTGCGTACAGAGCACACGGTCGTTGTAGAGCGTGCAAAGCAGCAGGGCGCGGTTCTCACAAATGTCAGCCATCTCGGACATTACCCGTTTTCCGGCGTTCAGCAGCGGGTCGGATTCCTGCAAGAGTCGCTCCAACTCAATGATGCGCGAGCCCAGCGAATACTTCCCTTTTCCCCGTTGAGCCAGCAGACCGCGGTCGCTGAGTTCCTGCAGGTAGCGATAACAGGTCGAACGGCCGACGCCCAGGACGCTGGCCACTTCATCGACCTGGATCTGCAAGGTGTCCGGTGTGAACAGGTCGAGAATGTTGAGCAGGCGGGCAACGGCGCTGGTGTTGCCAGCGTCAGTTGTCGCTGTGCGTTGAGCGGTAAGGGGTGTGGGGGCGGTGGCGGGCATGATGGGTCTGGAATTGATTTTTCCAATGATCGCATGGAGTTGTGCTTTCCAGCAATTGGTTTGATAGATTAAATCTCTTATACAAAGAAATAATTTATTATGCTAATATGAGAAAAATTAACAAAGGAGAGGGCGATGACTCGCGAAGCAGTGTTGAAGGACTACGAAGAGTACAAACAGGCCGGGCGTATCTGGGGGCAGGTGCCGGTCGAGCGCATCACGAAGATCAAATTTCCCCGCAGCTCAGCGGCCATCATCCAGCGCTATCTGCGTTTGCCTGACTTGACAACGACGGTGTCGGACCTGCTGGATGACCGGGGCATTGCGGGCGTCGTTGCCGCTTCACACATCCAGCCGCTGCTGACGGGCAAGCGGGTCGTTGTCAATGCGGTCACGCTGCGCTCAATGCATGGAGGCAGAACGGCGACGCATGGTGTGGTAGTCAAAGAGCCGATCAAGATGTCCACGCGGGAACGTGATTATTTA
>JBAYOI010000179.1:0-6112 GCA_041678365.1 Pigmentiphaga sp.
AGGGCTTGGCGCTCCATGGATAGGACTTGCTGGTGCCCGCCACTTGTGAAAATCCGCTCAGGTCCAGCCCTTCGCTGCTGGCCGAAAAACGAATGAAGGGTTTGTTTTTTCCAACGGCCTCAAAGATCAGGCGCTGGGACTTGTCATTCAGCTCGGCCACCAGTTCCGAGCGCATGTGCAGCAGCTTCCAGTCCAGATCAAAGCGGCCTTGCAGCGGAATTTCATAGTGCTTGGCCTTCATTGATGCATCATCAATCAGGAACTCGCCCTTGATGTTGTCGAATAGCACGCGGCTCTGTTCCAGCCGCACCGGCGTTTCCAGCATAGCCTTGATGATTTGTCGTCCTTCCTGATGTTCCCAGCCCGCCGACAGCCGAGCCACCTTCAGCGCATCCAGTTTGCCTTCCCAGCCTTCCAGCCGCAGCCTGAAATCATGGGCGGTCTCTCCGCCAATGCGCAGCCGCGCATTCAAGGCATCGCCACGGGCAAAGTGCGGGCCAAAGCCGAGACTGGGGGCGGTGGTCATCCAGTTCACCTGCTGCTGGCCCGCCCGCCCCTGGCCGGAACTGCTGAACGTTGACAAGTAAAAGGACTCGGCCAGGCGATTGAAATTGAAGTCCTGCACGTCCAGCCGCGCATCAATCTGCGTCAGCGGCCAGGCGCCCCCCACATCGCCCTGGAACAGCAGCGCCAGATTGGTTGCGTAGTAACGCTGTTCCCGGCCGTCAAACCCCAGCCGCCCACGAGCCGTCAGGCTGCCGATGCGCACTGGCGGCGCCACGCCTGACAGCTTGAATTCCGCCCCGCGCAGCTCGTAGCGCAGCAAGTCGGGATCGAAAATCGCCTGGCCCCGGCCCTGCACATTCAAATCAATGCGCGGCGCCGAACCCATGATCCGGCCCGCCAGATCCAGGTCAAACGGCTCGCCCAGGCGGATCGGTCCGGTCCGGGCCCCGAGCTTCTCAACCCGGATGCTGGTGGACTGGCGATCATCGGAGATGACCAGCTCACCGCTATCCACCACGATGCTCTTGATTGCAAAAGCAAGGTTGGCGGGGTCATGCGCGTCCGGCTCTTCGCCAACGCCCATGAGATTGTCAAAATTCCAGCGCCCTTGTTCATCCCGCATCAGATTGGCCCGCAGGCCTGATGCGCGAATGCCATGCACGACAACTTTGCCGCGCAGCAACGCAGGCACCGAGATGGAAATGCGCAGGGACTTCAGGGCGGCGAACAACTGCGGCGAGCCCGGCTCTGAAATGGACACCAGATCCAGGTTGACGGCAATATCCGGGAGAACGGTGATGGAAAGCGCGCCATCCACCTTGACGGTGCGCTGATAGCGCCGCTCCACTTCCGCGATCAAGGCCTGGCGGGCCTGATCCGTATCCAGCCAGATGGAAAGCGCCGTCACGGCCGCCGCCAACAACAACACCCCGGCGCCAATGACCAATACGATCCGCTTCCACCACGACATTAAGGAATCTCCGCTGACACGAGGGTACTTATCCTGACAAGCGTTCACCGCCTGGACGGCGCCGATGAACTTGCTGCCAGGGAAGCGTTCCGATCGGTTGACCGGGGCATAGACGCCGCCATTCAACTCATGATTGTAAGCATTGGAGCGCGTTGCGGATAGATCTGGCTCGGCAAAGCCGCTCGTTTCCTCATTTCCCTAGGGCAAAAAGCGCTCAATCGGCCGCCCCGCGCCTCGCTGCCGTGCCGTAATACGCTTTTGTTCCGGAGCACGCTTGCCATGTCCTTTTTCACACCGTTTCCCCGCCCCGTCCTGTTCATTGTCTTGGCGCTGCTCGCCGCCTGCGGCGACGATAGCTCCCCCTCCCCCGCTGACTCAGCGCAGGCGCCCCAAGCCTTTCCCGCCTCGCTCGATCGGACAGACACCCTGGCGGGCCTTGACCACAATCTCAACGGCGTGCGGGACGATGTCGAACAGTGGATCAACAGCCACACGACCCTCTCCCTGTCCGCGCAACAGGCCTTGCTGCGTTATGCCCACGTCATGCAGCAGACTGTGCTGGCTGCCGCGCAGCAGCCGCCCCAGGCCCTTGCGTTGGCGCGCCAACAGGCAAGCGCCCAAGCCTGTCTGACCAGCCAAGCCGAATTAAAACCCAATGCCGTAGCGTGGAGCAGGCGTCTACGCCAGATCACCGCCAACACCGAGGCCCGGGTACGTGCCCACCTAGCTTACAGCGCCGCGCTGGATGGCCAGAGCTGGTCCTTGCCGCTCCAGGAGGACTGCCATGCACACTAGCCCAGCCGCTCTGCTGCGGCCACTGTTCTTGATCGGCGCGCTGCTGGCGCCCACCGTGGTCCCGGCCGCCAACGCCTGCCAGCCCTACCACTACGTGCTGGGCTTTTTCAATGGCGTCTGGAATCTGCCTGACGATGCAAACCAAAGCGCGCTGGCCCTGCGCGAGGTCTGGCAAGAAACCCGCTTTGCGCCCACTCGGCACAGCGGCCCCGCGCTGGAGGTGTTTTACAACCAGAGCGGCCTGCGCCGAGGACGCAGCGGCGCCCTGGAAGACCTGGTGGAGGTCTTCGCCCAACGCAGCCGCGAACTGAATAGCTTGCTGGCCAAGGAATGGGAGCGCTTCTGGGATCTGCTCGAACACGACGGCGCCGAAGCCCTCCCCTGGCAAGGCAGCGCCGCCGTCTCCCTGCTTCGCCATCTGCGTGACAGCGCCTGGGCCAACTACGTGCGATGGTCCAGCAGTTGGTGGGCCCAGCCGCCAACGCCGCAAGACTACGCGCACCACCAGGCGCGGATCACCGCCTTGCACCTGCAAGGCAAGGCGCTCTACCTGACGGCCCATTCGCAAGGCAATTTCTTCATGCAGCGCCTGCTGCAAGATCCCCTGGCCTTGCAGCATTATCCTCAGGTCAAGGCCCTGCACCTGGCGCCGCCGCTGGCGCACACGCAACACCCTTATGTGCTGTCCGGCAATGATGCCGTCATCCGCGCCCTGTTCAACGCCACGCCCGGCGCCCGGCTCGCGCCGAACCTGAGCATTCCCTACTCGGCGCGGGACCCCAGCGGCCATGCGCTGCTTGATACCTATCTGGATCCGGCACGGATCGGCCGCCAAGCGGTGCGCAATGCCATGCAATCCGCCCAGCAGCACTTCCCGCCGCCCACGGCCAAAGCCGCCCCGGGCTGGCTGACCGCCACCCTGGTCTGGGACCAGCCCGCCGACCTGGACCTGCATGTCACGGAACCGGATGGCCAGCGCGTTTTCTATGGGCGCCGTTCCGGCAACTCGGGCCATCTGGACCTGGATGACCGGATCGGCACCGGCCCCGAGCACTATCACCTCAGCTGCGACTTGAGCCGCGTCCAGGCGGGCCGCTACACCATTGCCGTCAACCCCTATGCGCTATCCGCGCCGCGCACGGCGCGCCTGCAAATCGCCAGCCTGCACCACGGCGTGCTGGCCGCGGCAACCTGGCGCGCGCTGCATGCACAAGGCAGCGCAGGCGATGCGGCGCCGCTGCCGCTCTATTACGTGGACGTCCGCCATACGCCCGCCCGGCAGCTGGATTTTTCCGTCGTTGCCGCGCAGCCTTGAGCGGCAACGACGGATAAGACCTCCCAAGGAGGGCCCTTTCCTCTCTGCCACGATTTGTTCATCTCACTGTCAAACGCGAGTCATTTCCCGGCGTTAGCCTGTGCGGTCTTTGACCAACCCTACCTCGATCATGAAAATCCGAGCGTTTACCTATCCCGCGCTATCCGCCCTTGTGCTCGCACTGGCCGCTTGCGGCAGCGATAATGATGATGCGCCCATCAACGAGCCCAATCCTCCCGTTGCCCAGAGCATCGAGTCCGTTGCCTTCCTCGGCCGCTACGTTGCCGGGCAGTTCGAGCAGTCCGCCGCGGAAATCCCCGCCTATGATCCAATCACCAAACGGGTTTTCGTGGTCAATGCCCAGTCGGGTCAAGTGGATGTGCTGGATCTGAGCGATCCGGCCGCGCCGCGCAAGATCAACACGCTGGCGGCCGACGCCATCCTGGCCGGCTCGGAAATCAACAGCATCGCCATTCAGAACGGACTGCTGGCCGCCGCGATCCAGCCGTCGGACAAAACCCTGCCGGGCCGCGCTGCGCTCTATGACACCAGCACCCTGGAATTGCTCAGCCACATTCCGGTTGGCGCCCTGCCGGACATGCTGACCTTCACGCCGGACGGCAAGACCTTGCTGGTCGCCAACGAGGGCGAAGCGGACTCCCGCCATGAAACCGGTCTTGGCCAGGTGTATGTTGATCCCGAGGGGTCGGTCAGCGTCATCGACGTCAGCGACCGCAAGAACCTGAGCGCCCGAACCGCCAGCTTCACCCCGTTCAACGGCCAGCGGGCCGCGCTGATCAAGCAGGGCGTTCGCCTGCCGGACCCCCGCGCCACCGTGGCCCAGGATCTGGAGCCGGAATACATTGCCGTGTCTGAAGACGGCAAAACGGCCTGGATCAGCTTGCAGGAAAACAATGCGCTGGCCAAGCTGGACGTGGCTGCCGCCACCATCACCGACATTCTGCCGCTGGGCTACAAAGATCACGGCGCTGACGGCAATGGCCTGGATGTCTCGGACACCGACGGCAAGATCGACATCCGTACCTGGCCGGGCGTGAAAGGCATTTACATGCCGGATGCGATTGCCGCCTACAACGTTGACGGCAAGACCTACATCGTGACCGCCAACGAAGGCGATAGCCGCGCCTGGGGGGAGGAACAGGTCTCCTACCTCGGCTACGGCCGCGACACCAGCAACGACGACTGGAACTTGATCGTCCCCGCGCCCAACGCCGCGGCGCCCGAACTTCGCCATGCGCCAGGCTTCATCGACGAAATCCGCGTCAAGCACCTGGTTCACCACAATGGCTTTGACCGCCGCGCCAATCCGGACGACCTCGACATGCCGCCGCATCTGCGCGCCCTGGCCTTCGGCGGCCTGCTGGATCCGGACGTGTTCTCCTACTGCGGCGCAACCGCAACCCGGGCGGGCGACTGCCGTGAGGACGATTCGCTGGGCCGCCTGACCGTCACCTGGACCATGGGCTACAAAACCAACGCCGACGGCACCCCCGCCCTGGTCGACGGCCGGCTCATCTATGAGAATTTGTACGCCTACGGCGGACGGTCCTTCTCGATCTTCGACGAAGACGGCAAGCTGGTCTGGGACTCCGGCGATCAGTTCGAGCAGCATCTGGCCCAGGTCAACCCCGACTGGTTCAACTCGGACCATGCCGAACGCAACTTCGACAACCGCAGCGACAACAAAGGGCCCGAGCCGGAAGGCGTCACGCTAGGCAAAATCAGCGGCAAGACCTATGCCTTCATCGGCCTGGAGCGCATCGGCGGCGTCATGGTCTATGACGTCAGCAAGCCGGACGCGCCCGCGTTCGTGACCTACGTCAACTCACGCGATTTCAGCGTTGATACCGACGCCGTGGATCAGGACGCCAACCCGAGCGCCGCGGGCGACCTGGGCCCGGAAGGCCTGGTCTTCATCAGCGCGGAAGATTCGCCGAACGGCAAACCGCTGCTGGTGGTCGGCAACGAAGTCAGCGGCACGACCGCCGTGTATGAAATCAAGTTGAAAGACGACGAAGTCTGAGCCTGAGCCACGCCAGGCGCATCCAGCCGGGCGTGTTCACTATCGGCAAAAGCCGTCTCTGACGCGTCCGGCTCCCCAAGAACCGGACGCTTTTTTTCTCACCCTCGGTGTGAAACGTGACCGGGCAGCCACCGGCGCGGCCACCATCCGGGAAGATGGCGCTGCAAACCGGCGGCGATCCGGGCCTCCACGCGCTGCCAATACAGCCCTGCCGCAATCAGCACGGCCCCCAAGGCCGTCAGGATGAACGGGAACAACCAACTGCCTTCAAAGACGTCCCAGGCCAGCCATCCCACGTACACCACCAGCCCCAGGCCCCCCACAATCACAAAGCCGCGGCGGCGGATCAGCACGCCGATCAGCAGGGTGGCCGCCGCCATCAAGGCGTGGCCATGGCCGCCCAGCGTGCTGGTGTACTCGGTCACGAAAACCACCCACACCAGCACCAGCGCCCACCCGTACCACCAACCGGCAAAGTCCC
>JBAYOI010000180.1:0-6101 GCA_041678365.1 Pigmentiphaga sp.
CGGCCCCGCCCCCATTGCCGGCAAGGAATGTTCAGAGTTCTACTTCTCTACGTCGTGGGACAACGATATGCTGCACGAAGCTGGCGGCCAGCTCACCAGCGACCTCGGCTACAAAAACGTTTACGTCATGGCGGCCAACTACCAGGCAGGTCGCGACGCTGCCTCGGGCTTCAAGCGCACGTTCACCGGCAATGTGGTTGACGAAGTCTATACCCAGGTCAATCAGCCTGATTATTCGGCAGAAATCGCCCAGCTTCAAGCCGCCGCCCCTGATGCGGTCTACGTCTTCTATCCTGGCGGCATGGGCATCAATTTCATCAAACAGTACCGCCAGGCCGGCCTGCTGGGCGAAATCCCCCTGCTTTCCGCCGCCAGCCTTGACGGCACCACCCTGCCAGCCCTGAAGAACCTGGCAATCGGCGCAATCACCAGCGCGCCCTACGCGCCCAACCTCGACAACCCGCAGAACAAGGCCTTTGTCGAAGCCTTCGAAAAGGCCTACAAGCGCCCGCCTTCCATGTATGCCGCACAATCCTATGATGCCGCCAGCCTGCTGGATTCCGCCCTGCGCAAGGTCAAGGGCAACATTTCCGATAAGCAGGCCGTCATCGCCGCCCTCAAGGAAGCCGATTTCCAATCCGTACGCGGCCCCTTCAAATTCGATTCCAACCACTTCCCGGATGCTGGTTTTTACCGGGTGGACGTGGTCGAAGAAAACGGCGAAGCCGTATTGCGCGCTTCCACCCCTGTGCACATTGCCACTCGTGCCAACTTCGCGGCGCAATGCCACCTGAAATAAAGCATTGTGGCCACGGGCGGCGGTTGCCGCCCGCCCCGGCCAGCAAGGTAGCATTGTGAGCTTCAATCTGTTCATCATCCAGGCGCTCAACGGCCTGCAACTGGGCGTTCTGCTGTTTCTCATGGCAGCCGGCCTGACGCTGGTGTTTGGCATCATGAACTTCGTGAACCTGGCACACGGTTCCATGTACATGATGGGCGCCTTCATCGCCGCCGCCCTGTACAACCAGACCGGCTCTTTCTGGCTGTCTGCCCTTCTGCTCATTCCTGCCATGCTGCTGCTGGGTGTAGCGCTCGACCGGCTGGCACTCAGCCGTCTTTATGACCGCGATCACCTCGACCAGGTGCTGGCGACCTTCGGCCTGATCCTGTTCTTCAACGAAGCGGCCCGCATGCTCTGGGGCCCTTCGCCTGTTTAT
Organism: Pigmentiphaga sp.; assembly: GCA_041678365.1. Lineage (GTDB taxonomy): Bacteria > Pseudomonadota > Gammaproteobacteria > Burkholderiales > Burkholderiaceae_B > Pigmentiphaga. The sequence goes on from JBAYOI010000180.1 coordinate 1,218, forward strand.
ATGGAAGTCCCGGAAGCCTTGACCGGGGCGGTGCAGCTGTTCGGCATCCGCTACCCTGCGTATCGCCTGCTTATTCTTGCCACGGGCCTGCTCATCGCCCTGGGCTGTTATCTGCTGGTGCACCATACCCGCCTGGGGATGCTGCTGCGCGCCGGCGCCACCCACCGTGAAATTGTTGGCGCACTAGGTGTGAACATACGTCTGCTCAACGCCTTGCTCTTTGGACTGGGCGCTGTACTGGCTGGCGTAGCCGGGCTTCTGGCCGGCCCCATCATGTCGGTGCAGGTTGGCATGGGGGAACCCATCCTTATCCTCACCATGGTGGTGATCGTCATCGGCGGCATCGGCTCCATTCGGGGCGCCTTCTATGCTTCGCTGATCGTCGGCGTCGTGGATACCCTCGGTCGGACCTTGCTGCCGGCGGTGTTCCGCAGCATGATGGAACGCAGCAGCGCCGACATCGCCGGGCCCGCAACAGCCTCCATGATGATCTACATCCTCATGGCCGTGGTCCTCGCCCTGCGCCCGCAAGGCCTGTTCCCCGTGCAGCGGGGCTGACACCGATATGTCCACCCCTCCCATCGCGCGTCCCGCACCCACCCTCCTGTCGCCCAGCCGCTGGGTGCCGTGCCTGCTGATCGCCGCCTTCATCCTTGTGCCCATCCATGCGTTGACGATGGACAACGCCTTCGTTGTCGCGCTCATGAGCCGCATCGTCATCCTTGCCATCGCCGCCGTGGCGCTCAATCTGGTGCTGGGATACGGCGGCATGGTCAGCTTCGGCCATGCGCTATTCCTTGGCCTGGGTGTCTACAGCGCCGCCATCCCGGCCTTTCATGGGGTGGACAACGGCTTCATGCATCTGCTGATTGCTGTCGTGGCCTGCGGGCTCGTTGGCCTGGTGACCGGCGCCATCGCCCTGCGCACGCAAGGCATTGCCTTCATCATGATCACTCTGGCTTTCGCCCAGATGTTCTACTTCGTCTTTGTAAGCCTGAGCCCTTATGGCGGTGACGACGGCCTGCGGCTGGCAACGGGCAGCCACCTGGGCACCGTCAACCTCACTGACGCCGCCGCGCTCTATGGTTTTTCGCTCGCGGTACTGCTGGTGTCCCTGTACACCATGCGACGGCTGACGGCATCCCGCTTCGGCATGGTGCTGCAGGGCAGCCGCATCAATGACAGGCGCATGCAGGCGCTTGGCTTCCCCACCTTCCGCTATCGACTGGCCGCCTATGTCATCTCCGCCATGCTGTGCGGCATCGCAGGCGTGCTCTATGCCAATCTGACACAGTTCGCAGCCCCCTCATATATGTCATGGTCGATGTCCGGCGAACTCATCGTCATGGCGGTGTTAGGCGGGATGGGCTCCATCCTGGGCCCCTTCTATGGGGCAGTCGCCATGCTGCTCACCGAAGAAATCCTCAAAGGTGTGACAGAACACTGGATGATCATCTTCGGCCCTGCCATTGTTGCCGTCGCCGTGCTCAGCCGGCGCGGCATTGCAGGCATGCTGGCTGGCCACGGGCATCCCGCTGGCGATAGCAAAACGTTCGCGACCGCGCCCCCCACCCAAGTGGCCGGCGAGCAGCAACAGCAGCCAAACGCCCGGCTCGAAAGCACTCATGAAAGCCGGCAGCAGGCCGGTCTTGCCGATACGGCCAGGCTATCGGCACAGCATCTGGTGAAGCGCTACGGCGGCCTGCTGGCCACCGACGACGTCAGCCTGGATCTGCAAACAGGCCACGTCCACGCCGTGATCGGCCCAAACGGTGCAGGCAAGTCAACACTCATCGGCCAGCTATCAGGGGAGATCGCCCCAGACTCCGGCACCATACGGCTAGACGATAGGGACATCACCCAACTGCCGGTTCACGCACGCAGCCTTTTGGGGCTGATGCGCTCATACCAGATCACGTCGGTGTTTTCCGAGTTCACCGCGCTTGAGAATGTGATGCTGGCCGTTCAGGCCCAGCAAGGGCACAGCTTCCGTTGCTGGCAGCCTGCTTCCCGGCAGGCTTCATTGCGCGAACCGGCGCTGTCGGCCATGCGCGAGGCGGGGCTCAGCGCCTACGCAGATACCCCGGCCGGCGTTCTGGCTCACGGTCAGCAGCGGCAGCTGGAGCTGGCCATGGTACTTGCGGGGAAACCACGCCTGCTGTTACTGGACGAACCCATGGCAGGCATGAGCCAGGCCGAATCGCAGCAGCTGATCGAAGTGCTGGCACGCTTGCGGCAACGCTACGCCATATTGCTGGTCGAGCACGACATGGATGCAGTATTCAGCCTGGCCGACCAGGTCAGCGTTCTAGTGTACGGCCGTTGTATCGCCACCGGGACGCCCACTGAGATCCGCCAGAACGAAGCTGTCCGGCAGGCCTACCTGGGGGACGAAGAATGACGGCGGCTACGGGCAGCAGTGCCCCCCTGCTCCAAGTCGATGACATTTACGCGGGCTACGGTCGTAGCCAGGTGCTGCACGGCATGAGTCTGCGGGTGGCGCCAGGCGAGTTCATCACCTTGCTGGGCCGCAATGGCATGGGCAAAAGCACCACGATCAAATGCATTCTGGGGCTGCTGCCTACCCGCGCAGGTTCCATCCAGTTTGACGGCCAGGACGTCACCCGCAGCGCCAGCCACCAGATCGCCCGCGCAGGCGTCGGCCTGGTGCCCGAAGGCCGGCAGATTTTCCCCAACCTGAGCGTGGAAGAAAATCTGATTGCAACAGCGCGCCAGCCACGCCACCCGGGCCCGGAACACCATCGCCCCTGGACACTGGAGCGTATCTATGCCTTGTTCCCACGCCTTCAAGAGCGGCGTGGCAACCCCGGCACGCGTTTATCGGGCGGCGAACAGCAGATGCTGGCCATTGGGCGGGCACTCATGACCAACCCGCGGCTGCTGATTCTGGACGAAGCCACCGAAGGCCTTGCCCCGAACGTGCGCCGGGATATATGGCAAGCCCTGCGTCAACTGAAGGAATCGGGCCTGGCCATTCTGTGCATAGACAAGAATCTGAATGCCATGCTGCCCCTGGCAGACCACCATTACATTGTGGAAAAAGGCCTGATTGCCTGGCAAGGGGATACGCCAGCGTACTTGGCCGCCAGGGATGAGTTACAGCACCACCTTAGTATTTAGCTATTGCAATATTAAACACAATCAATTTTACCAATTTACCCTCATCTCTTAGAATGCTCCCATAACACTTGGTAACGCCATGCAATACGTCCTGCAATAAGACACCGCTGGCAATAAAGAAAGGAGCACTTCATGAAAAAACTGACCACGGCCGCAGGCGCGCCAGTCGTTGACAACCAGAACTCGATGTCCGCCGGTCCGCGCGGGCCACTGCTGCTGCAGGACGTCTGGCTCATTGAAAAACTCGCCCATTTTGATCGCGAAGTCATTCCCGAGCGCCGCATGCACGCCAAGGGCGCTGGCGCCTATGGCACATTTACCGTCACACACGACATCACCCAGTACACCCGCGCCAAGATGTTCTCGGAAGTCGGCAAGCAAACACCGATGTTCGCCCGCTTCTCGACCGTGGCCGGCGAGCGCGGCGCCGCCGATGCCGAACGCGATATCCGTGGCATTGCCATGAAGTTCTATACCGAAGAAGGCAACTGGGATCTGGTCGGCAACAACACGCCCGTATTCTTCTTCCGCGACCCGCTCAAATTCCCTGACCTCAACCACGCAGTGAAACGCGATGCACGTACCGGCATGCGCAGCGCCCAGAACAACTGGGAATTCTGGACAGGCCTGCCTGAAGCTTTGCACCAGGTCACCATCGTAATGAGCGACCGCGGTATCCCGTCCGACTTCCGCCATATGCACTTGTTCGGCAGCCATACCTTCAGCTTCATCAATGAACAGAATGAGCGCTATTGGGTCAAGTTCCACTTCCGCACCCAACAAGGGATCCGGAACCTGACGGATGCCGAAGCCCAGGATGTAGTCGGACGCGACCGTGAAAGCTCGCAACGCGACCTGTTCGACGCGATTGAGCAGGGCGACTTCCCCCGCTGGACGCTGTACGTGCAGATCATGCCTGAAAAGGATGCCGCCACCTACCACCTGAACCCCTTCGACCTGACCAAGGTCTGGCCCAAGGGTGATTACCCCTTGATTGAGGTCGGTACGCTCGAACTCAACCGCAACCCCGAGAACTTCTTCGCCGAAGTGGAGCAGGCAGCCTTCACGCCCGCCAACGTCGTCCCCGGCATCAGCTTCTCTCCCGACCGCATGCTGCAGGCCCGCCTGTTCTCATACGGCGACGCGCAACGCTACCGCCTGGGCGTGAACCACCACCAGATTCCGGTGAACCAGCCCCGCTGCCCCTTCCACAGCTATCATCGGGACGGGGCCATGCGCGTAGACGGCAACTATGGCGCCACCATCGCCCACGAACCCAACACGCGCGGCGAATGGGCGGAACAACCCGATTTCCGCGAGCCGCCACTGTCGATCGAAGGGGCGGCCGACCACTGGAATCACCGCGTCGATGAAGACTACTTCAGCCAGCCGGGAAATCTGTTCCGGCTGATGACACCAGAGCAGCAACAAGCCCTGTTCGAGAACACTGCACGCAACATCGCAGGCGTATCACGCGACGTACAGGAACGCCATATTCTTCATTGCACCCAGGCAGACCCTGCCTACGGCGCAGGCGTTGCCGCAGCCATCGCGGCCCTGGAAGGGAATCAGCCGCAAGAAGTCGAGGCTTGACGCTGCCTCAGCGATAAGTCTTCACTTTCCGAAGAAGCGGGGCTCGCGTCCATGGGTACGGCCAGGTTGCGGGCCAGGCTTCGAGGAAAAAATTGTGTAAATGAGCCATAGGCTCGCCAGGTACCCGCGCATCGTCGTCCTGCAAAGGTA
>JBAYOI010000181.1:0-6093 GCA_041678365.1 Pigmentiphaga sp.
CTTCTCGCATAGGGCCTTGATCACCTGGTCATATAAGGATGCGTGGACAAAGAGCCGCGAGGTCGAGCCGCAGGACTGGCCCGCCCAGGTGAAGTTCATGCCGTTGATGGCGCCCGGGACGGCTTTCTCAAGGTCTGCGTCGGGGCAGATGATCAAGGGATTCTTGCCGCCCAACTCAAGCGTGACCGGCATGATCTTGTCAGCAGCGCCGCGCAGAATGGCTGCGCCCGTGGGTACTGAGCCAATCAATGCCACTTTCTTGACTAAGGGGTGGCGCACCAAGGCTTCTCCGCACTCGCGGCCGCCGGTGAGCACGTTCAAGACGCCTGGGGGCAGAATGCCATCGATGATCTCCGCAAAGCGTAGCGCTGACAGAGGCGCCTGGTCAGGTGCTTTCATGATGACGCTGTTGCCCGCGGCCAGTACGGGGGCCAATTTGCCCGCCAGGAAAAGCAGTGGATGGTTATAGGCGACGATGCGGGCCACGACGCCCAGCGGTTCGCGCACACTGTAGTTCAGCCCGCCATCAGCGGTGGGGATGGTTTCCCCCTTGAGCTCGTGCACCAGTCCGGCGTAGTAGTCGATCTGGGCCGCAGCTTGGTGCGCATCGGGCCGCATGCGTTTGATGGGGTTGCCGCAATTGGCGGAGTCAAGCAAGGCCAACTCGTCCGCGTGCTTTCGAAGGCGATTCGCTATTTCGCGCAAGCGTGCGCCGCGTTCGGCCGCAGGCAGTCCAGACCAGGCGTGAAAGCCTAGCTGGGCCGCTTGCGCAACCCTGTCTACATCCTCAGCATTGGCGTTGGGGGCCAAGGCCAGCACCTCGCCGGTAGCCGGGTTGACGGTTGGCGTCTTGCCGCCTAAAGGTGGGTGCCATTGTCCGCCATAGTAAAGCGCCATCTGTTTGGGCATGGCTTGGTGGAGGGGAGAGGGCGTATCGAGGGCTGCTGAAAGGTTCATGCTGTTTCCTTGATTAAACAATGACTTCGCCTTTGACCGTGATGCGGCGCATCTTGCGCAGCTCGCTTGCATCGAAGTTGCTGCGCGCATGCAAGGTGCAGCGGTTGTCCCACATCAGCAGGTCGCCGGGTGTCCATCGGTGTTCATAGATAAACTCCGGCCGTTCCTGAAAGTCGAACAGATAATTGAGCAGTCTGTCGCTCTCGGTAGGAGACAGGCCTTCCACATACTCGGTCATGAGACGGTTGACATAAAGCGCCTTGCGTCCGGTTTGTGGATGGGTGCAGACCATGGGGTGGCTGAAGGAGCGGTAGTCCGCCGAAGGGGTTGCAGCTTGGCCTGGTGCGCGCATGGCGGTGGTGGGGGCATTGATGCCGGGTTCGTAGCTGTTGACGGCGCGCAAGCCTTGGATGCGGGTGCGTACCTCTTCAGGCAGGCTTTCATACGCTTTATACATATTGGCAAAAAGTGTATTGCCGCCCTGCTTGGGGATGTTCATCGCGAATAGCATGGTGGCCTTGGACGGCTTTTCCACGTAGCACATGTCGGAGTGGAAGAACATTTCACCGTCGGGCAGCGCGCCGACGTATTGGCCATTCTCTTTCTCGTTGGTGATGTACATGATGGCAGGGTGGCTTTTGCTGATCTGGTATTCCCCTTGTGTCGTGGCAAGCTCACCAAAATATTGGCCGAAGCGGACCTGTTCGTTTTCGTCCAGGGTTTGGTCCGGCAGACACAGAACACCGTGGTCGTGCCAGATATCAAGCAGTTTGTTGACGGTGTCGGGTGGCAGGGGCTGGGAAGCATCAATGCCGAGAACGAGCGCGCCCAGGGCGGGGGAGAGAGGGCGCATCTCAATGGACAGAACATGGTTGGGGGCGGTGATGGCGTTCATGAGGGTCTCCTGGGCCATTTCGGACTTAGTCCGCGCTGATGTTGGCGGTCTCAACGACCTGTTTCCATTCCTTCAATTCTTTTGCCAGCAGGTCTGCCATTTGCTTCGGCGTCCCTGGGTTGGCAATGATGCCGCGCCCAGCCAATTCTTCCTGGACCTCGGGCAGGGCAAGCAAATTCATGAGTGCCTGGCTGAGACGGTCAACGGCTGCCTGAGGTGTCCCTTTGGGGTAAAAGACGCCCACCCAATCGTAGTCATTGATGCCGTTGATACCGCTTTGGGAAAAGGTGGGTACGTCAGGCGTCCATTTGGAGGAGGTGTCACCGCTGGTGGCAAGAATGCGCAGTCTGCCGGTGCTTGACATGGGCAGAATCGAGTGCAGCGGAAAGAAGCCAACCTGAACTTGTCCGCCCACGAGGTCGGTGACGGCTCCAGCCGAGCCGCTATAGGGGACATGTACGAGCTCCGCGCCCGAAATTTGCTTGAACTGCTCGGCGCGCAAATGGTGCGGGGTGCCAACGCCCGGTGAGGCGTAATTGAATTTGCCGGGTTCTTTCTTGGTGAGTGCAATGAGTTCGTTCAGATTGCGGGCGAGTACGTTGGGATTGACGACGGCGCTGACGATCATTTTTCCGACTTGGGCCACCGGCATGAAATCCTGGACAGGATCCCAGTCCAGTTTGGTGAACAGTGAGCTGATCATGGCCATGGTGTTGGGCACGAACAGGACGGTATTGCCGTCGGCAGGCGCACGGGCGACCTCACGGATGCCAATGGTGCCACTGGCGCCAGTCTTGTTTTCGACAACGATGTTCCGGCCCAGCTCTTTCGATAGCCGGGGGGCGAGCAGGCGGGCGGCGATGTCGCTGCCCGTGCCTGGTGTGGTGGGCACAATAATGGTCAGGGCTTTGTCAGTGCTGGCGCTGGCCGCGTGTACCAGCCCGGCAGTGAGACAGATCAACGTGGTGAATGCTGCGGATAACGGCTTTTTCATAATGAGTCTCCTCTATTTATGGGTGACGCGGCAGGGCCGCATCTGGGTAATGCCGGTTAGTGCAAGCAATTGCCTCCATCAACCACCAGCGTCTGGCCGGTGATGAAGTCACTGTCGGCTGACGCGAAGAACAGGACGGCTCCGGTCAGATCGTCTGGGGTTTGGACACGTTTGAGGGCGCGTACGTTTGCTGCGTCTCCGCGCATTTTGAGTACGCCGTCATCGGGGCTCTCTTCTGAGAGCGTGCTGCCCGGCGCGACGCAGTTGACGCAAATGTTGTCCGCGCCGACTTCATTGGCGAGTGTTTTGGTGAAACCGATCACGCCTGCTTTGGAGGTGACGTAATGGATGCGGCTGGGTGACCCCTTGATTGAGGTGCTTGAGCTGATGTTGATGATCTTGCCGTAGCCCTGCGTGCGCATGTGGGGCACGACAGCCAATGAAGCCAGCCAGGGGCCTTTCACGTTGACATGCATCATGCGGTCCCATTCATCGATGGTGATTTTGTCAAAGGCCGAGCGGGACATTGGCACGGTTGCAAAGATGGCGGCATTGTTGACGAGGATGTCAATGCGGCCGAAGCGCTCCATGGTGGCGGCGGCCATGTGCTTGACACTGTCCGGATTGGAAACGTCGGTGTGGATACCCAGTGCTTCATGCCCCGCGGACTTGAGTTCCTCCGCCACGGCATGCGCGGCGGCTTCATCCAACTCGGCGATCACCAGCTTGGCCCCTTCCTGGGCAAGGCGGCGTGCATACGCCTTGCCAATGCCATGACCGCCACCTGTCACGATTGCTACCCGGTTCTCTAAACGCCCTGCCATGTTGGTCTCCTTTGTTGTTATTCCGGTGTATGGAATATAATCCATTCTACGGAATAAATGATATCAACCAATTCGGGTTAGCCCGGGCCTGTCCAAAGCGGGCAATGGCGGCAGAGCCGAGATAGCCACATGGTAAAATTGAGAAATGGATACAAAGAGGACTGGCGTAGCCGAAAAAACAGGTGAAAGCGTGCGTGCCGTGGGCCGCGCGCTGGCTATTCTCAAGGCGTACACGGCCGAAGATCGCAGCCTGACCGCTGCCGAATTGGCAGGACGCGTGACGCTGAGCCTGCCAACGTTGTACCGATTGCTCTACACCCTGGAGGAGGGCGGGTTCATCGCTTCCTCAGGTGATCCTCAACGTTTTCGGCTGGGTCCCGCAGTGGGAGAGTTGGCGCATGCCTGGAGCGGCAATCTGGATATTGCCCAGTTGGCCGATCCCATGCTGAGAGATATCTGGAAGCAAACGGAAGAGACCGTAGCCTTGTTCCTCCGGCAGGGTGAGCAGCGTGTTTGCGTTGCGGAGCTGCCGAGTCCTCATGCGCTCAGCTTCAAGCGCGGTATTGGCTACCGTGAAACCCTGGTTTATGGAGCCAGTGGTCACGCCATTCTGGCTCACTCAGGAATGGAACGTGCCGAGCTGATCGATTATTTGAAAAATAATGAGGCCGATATCGAGATTGCCGCCTATCTTGAAGAGTTGGCGTTGGTTCGTCGGCAAGGTTTTGCGGTGAGCCGTGAAGAGGTGCTCAAGGGCGTGGTTTCTGTAGCCGCGCCTTTTTTCGGCAAAGCGGGCAAGGTCATGGGCGCGATGGTGGTGTTCGGACCGGAGGCGAGGTTGCCTGCCTCCCAGGTGGACGCCTGCGCGGCGTTGCTCGTCAAAAATGCGGGTCTGCTGTCAGCGCTGTTGGTAACGGCCTGAGGCGCAAGCAAGCCACGCCTAGAGGTTCAAATCATTTTCTTCTTTTTCAGGTTGATCCTGAAGCTTGTCTCTGAGAGCTCTTTGTTTGGCTGCCTCTGTTTGTGCGGTTTCCGCCTTCAGAAGCAACTCGGCCGCCGCCAGTTTTGATTGTCAGGTGTTCTTTGGCAAGCGTGGAGCGCATGAGTCGGACTTGCCCGCATGGACAAAACCCCGTCCCCTCTGAGTTCCCTACCGCCGCTGCACCGTAAGGTTCACCCATCCCCTTTCCGGAGATGGAGACTGTGAATCGACACGATAGGAGTTACCGGCAGTTGTTCAGCAACCCGACGATGGTCAAAGGCTTGTTCCAAGGCATCCTGGATACGCCCTGGCTGAAGGAGCTGGATTGGGCCCGCCTTGAGCCTTTGCCCACGGACTACCTCAGCGATGCCCTGAAAGAACGTCAAGGTGATCTGGTGTGGCGCCTGCCCCGGCGCGAGGGCCGCGAATTATTTGTGCTGTTGATGCTGGAGCATCAGTCCAGCAACGACAAGCACATGTCATTGCGCATGATGACCTACTTGGGTTTGCTGTATGAAAGCCTGCTGAGGCGCCGCGTACTCAAGCCTGGACAAAGCCTGCCGCCTGTCTTGCCGCTGGTGATATACAGCGGCGTACCCCGGTGGAGCGCCGTTTCGAATGTTTTTGAGTTGATTGACCCGGTTTCGCCGGGGCTCCAGCCTTACCAGCCACAATGCCGTTACTTGGTGATAGACGAAGGCGCTTTGCTGGAAAGCCGGGCTTTACCGGAAGACAACCTTACCGCACTGTTGTTCCGGCTTGAACACAATCGTGGCCCGGAGGACGTTCAAGCCCTGATTCAAAGGGTGTATAACTATACGCAAGCCGACCCGAGCCTGCGCCGCGCTTTCACCAGCTGGGCCCGCCATGTCTTGCTGCCGCGCGCTTTGCCTGACGTGGACCTGTCGCAAGCGGATAACTTATTGGAGATCAAAACCATGCTGACTGATCATTCAAGATCCTGGACCCATCAGTGGAAGATGGAGGGGCTTGCCGAGGGGCGAGCTAAGGGACTTGCCGAGGGACAGGCCAAGGGACGGGCCGAATTGCTCCACAAGCTCCTCTCCCGTAAGTTCGGCCCCTTGCCCGCCAACATTGAGCAACGCCTGAACAAGGCCACCAGCGAGACACTGGAAACGTGGTCACTGAAGCTGCTGGATGCCAATTGTTTGGAGGACGTCTTCGGACCTTAACCGCCTGCCGCTGACGTGATGAGTTCAGACCGCCTTATGGAAATGGCGTAGGTTGGCAAGGGGTGGGAGACCGAGCGCAAACCGGCCTAACATGACCGTTGGTTCGATCTTCACGCCCCTCCAAATACCATGGACCTCAAACAACTCGCCTGTTTTGTCGCCGTTTCCGAGGAACTGAACTTCCACCGGGCGGCGCGGCGCATGCACATTTCCCAGCCGCCGTTCAGTAGACAGATTGCCAATCTGGA
>JBAYOI010000182.1:0-6069 GCA_041678365.1 Pigmentiphaga sp.
ATTCACACTGACTCACAGCCAGCGGAGACGGGGCGGCGGCGCGCCTTGCCGCGGCAACGAAAGGAAGGGCTCATGCCTATCAAGACAATAGTGGTGGCGCTGGCGCTTGACGATGACAGCAAACGCGTTGCTGGGCGGGCGGTGCAACTTGCCAACCAGCATCAGGCCCAGCTCGTCGGCGTGCATGTTCTTGAAAACCTGCCTTTTCTCAATCAAGCCGGGCCCACTGGCAGGCATGATTGAGGCCCAGTGTCTACGTGAACTTCAATCCCTGCTTGGCGCGGCGGAGCAAGCGCCCATCCTGCGCGTCGAAGCGGGAAAGCCCCATGACCTCATCGAAAGCTTGCTCTTGTCCCATCGCGCTGATCTGCTTGTCGTGGGTCCCGGCGTTGCCAAAGGGGTGCGTGAGAAAGTGTTCGGCTCGACCGCCGATCGGGTGGTCCGATGCGCGCCTTGTCCGGTGCTGGTCGTGCGCAAGGAGGCCAGCGGACCCTATCGCCATATTGCCATTGGCGTGGATTTTTCGGGCCACGCTCAAGCCGCCGCATCATGGGCCGCCCGCGTGTCGCCAATGGCCTCGCGCGAGTTCATCCATGCTTTCGACATTCCGCTCGCGTTTGAGCAGGCCATGCTGAAGGCGGGGACGCCCCCCATTGAGATAGACCGCTACCGTACCGTAAAAGCCAGGGCCGCGCGCCAGCAGCTGATGAAAATGCTCGGTGACAAGGGGTGGCTGTCGGCGGCGCGTGTCAGAATCATCCGGGGAGAACCCGCCGTCACGCTGATCCGCGCTTCACGCCGAAGGACAACGGACTTGGTGGCGCTTGGGACGCAGGGCGCCAACGCAATGGCCCAGCATTTGTTGGGAAGCGTCGCGCGCAGCGTTCTGAGCGCGGCGGGCTGTGATGTGCTGGTCGTCCCGCCAACGGCAGCGCAGGAGGCGCTTGGCTAAGCTGGATTGGACCGTGTGTGGTGGTCCATCGCTGAAGGCGCGCTCTCTGGGCGAATAAGGGGAGCGGGAACGCTATTTGCTGGCAGGTTGGGTCCCCGCCCACGGTTGAGCACAGGCCAACGCGCAAGCCGCGGCCTGTGGGCCGAGGTCAAGGCAAGGCTGGGTTGATACGGAGCCGAAGGCGCCCGTAGTATGCCGAGGAAACACCCCGGTTTCAGACGGGAGTGACTCACAAGGAGGATGGCCATGGCTGCCCCAAGCAAGCGTGTTTTATGGAAGGGCGCGATATCTTTCGGTCTGGTTCATATACCGATAGCCTTGCATTCGGCTACCGAGGAGCAGTCGATAGACTTCGACTGGCTGGACAAGCGCAGCATGGACCCGGTGGGCTACAAGCGCATCAATAAGGCCACCGGCAAAGAGATCACCAAAGAAAACATCGTCAAAGGCATTGAGTATGAAGATGGGCAGTACGTGGTGCTGTCATCCGAGGAAATTGCCGAGGCCTATCCCAAAACAACGCAGACCGTCGAGATCGAGGCGTTCGTTCCGCTGAAGGACATTCCTTTCGTCTACCTGGAGCGGCCTTATTACATTTCGCCGATCAACAAGGGCGCCAAGGTTTATGCCTTGCTGCGCGAAGTGCTGCGAAAATCGAACAAAGTGGGCATTGCCAAAGTGGTGATCCAGACCAAACAGCATCTGGCCTTGCTGCTGCCTTGCGGCCCCGCGCTCATCCTGAACCTGCTGCGCTGGGAAGATGAAATCCGGCCCTGGGATGCATTGAACCTGCCCGCGGAGGGCACCGAGTCTACCGGGCTGACAGAAAAAGAATTGGCCATGGGCGAGCAGTTGATTGACGACATGACCGGTAAGTGGAAGCCGGAGGATTTCACCGATTCGTTCAAGGAACAGATTTTGCAGTTGGTGAAGGAAAAAGTGGAGGCGGGGGATATTGAAAGCGTGCATGAGCCCGAAGCCCCGGAGGTCGAAATCGGCGGCGCCAAGATCCTGGATTTGACGGAAATGCTGCGCCGCAGCTTGAACAAGGGCGGAACGCCGGACCGGACGGCGGGCAAGCCGCCAGGCAAACCCGCCAACAAGGCCAAAGGGAAGGCGGCGCCGAAAAAAGCCGCGGCCAAAACGCCCGCCAAGAAGTCCGCCACGCGCGCGAAAGCCACGAAGAAAACGGCTGCCAAATCAAGCCGCAAGGCTGCCTAGCGCGCCGTCCCGCTTATGCCCAAAGCCGATCCCCTTGCGCGCTACCAGGCCAAGCGCGACTTCAGCGTCACGAGCGAACCGGCCGAGGGCGGCCAGGCCAATACCGCTGCGCCGTCGTTTGTGGTGCAGAAACATTGGGCGCGCCGCTTGCACTATGACTTCCGTCTGGAACTGGACGGGACCATGAAAAGCTGGGCCGTACCGAAAGGCCCCAGCTTTGATCCCGCCGACAAACGCATGGCGGTGCACGTGGAAGATCACCCGATCTCGTACAACCGCTTCGAAGGCGAGATACCGGCCAGGCAATATGGGGCGGGCAAGGTCATCATCTGGGACAAAGGCACGTGGGCGCCGCTGGGCGACGTCCGCAAAGACTATCAAGCGGGCAAACTCAAGTTCGAACTCCATGGGCACAAGCTCAAGGGACGATGGACCCTGGTGCGCATGAAAGGCAAGCCGGACAAGCAGGAGCCGTGGCTGTTGATCAAGGAGAAGGATGCCTTCGTCAGATCGTCAGTCGAGTTCAGTGTGGTGGACGAGATGCCGGACAGCGTGGCGCATTTGCCGGACCCGGCGCCGTTCCGCGCTCTGCGGCACGGCCGAGACACGGGTCCGGCCGACGGCGCCAAGGCGGCGCTGCCTGTGACGCTGAAGCCGCAGTTGGCGACCTTGGTCAAGGATTTGCCCGCCGATGCCGATGACTGGCTTTACGAAATCAAATACGACGGTTACCGCCTGTTGGCGCGTGTGGATGCCGGTCAAGTCCAACTGTTCACGCGCAATGGCAATGACTGGACGGCGCGGCTGCCGCATCTGGCAGCGGCGTTCACGCGCCGGGCGCTGCCGCCGGGCTGGTACGACGGCGAAATCGTCATGCTGGATGCGCAGGGCATGCCCGATTTCCAGGCCTTGCAGAATGCCTTTGACGCCGCAACGACCCGCAACATCGTGTATTACTTGTTCGACTTGCCCTATAGCCAGGGGCGTGATCTGCGGGCGCTGCCCCTGACGGCGCGCCGGGACCGGCTGGACGCCCTGCTGCGGACCACGGGCGGTGAGGAGGACGTCCTGCGATACAGCGCCGCCTTTGACGTCGATGCCCGGGACATCGTCGCCTCGGCCTGCCAGTTGGGACTGGAAGGCGTAATCGGTAAGCGCAAGTCCTCGTCCTACACGTCCAGCCGTTCCCGTGACTGGATCAAGCTGAAGTGCGGCCTGAGGCAGGAGTTCGTGATCGGCGGCTATACCGACCCCCAGGGTTCGCGCGAAGGTATCGGCTCGCTGTTGCTGGGAGTCCATGATGAGCAGGGAAAACTGGCTTATGTCGGCAATGTGGGCACGGGCTTCAACCGGCGCACGCTGGCTGACCTCCGCGAGAAACTGGACGCGCTGCGCGCGGAGACCCGGCCCTTCGCGGCGTCGACCGGCATCGACGGCAAGGCGCACTGGGTAAAGCCGACCCTGTTGGCGGAGGTGTCATTCGGTCATTGGACCCAGGCGGGGCGCATACGCCATGCCGTTTTTCAGGGGCTGCGGCGCGATAAGCCCGCCCGGTCCATCATCAAGGAGGCTCCCATGCCGACCGCAGCAAGCAAACGCCGTTCATCCAGGAAAACCGTCGGCGGCAATCCTTCCGAGGCCGAAGCGCCATTGGGCGCGCTCAAGGTGACGCATCCGGATCGTGTTGTTGACCCCTCCACAGGGATCCGCAAGATAGACCTGGTTCGCTATTATGCGTTGGTTGGCCAGCTGATGATGCCGCAACTGAAGCGCCGCCCGGTTTCATTGGTGCGTGCGCCGGAAGGGATCAAGGGCCAGATGTTCTTTCAAAAGCACATGGACAAGATGGCAATGAAGGGAGTGAGGCTGCTGTCGCCGGATCTGGATCCGGGGCACGATCCCTTGATGGAGGTGGCCACGGCGCAGGGCTTGTTGTCCGCCGCGCAGATGAACGTCATCGAGTTCCATACCTGGAATGCGGTGAAGACGAATATTCATAAGCCGGACCGCATGACTTTCGATCTGGATCCCGGTGAGGGGGTCGAATGGCCCGCGATGCAGGAGGCCGCAATGGTGCTGCGTGTCTTCCTGGAAGAGCTGGAGCTTGCTCCTTTCGTCAAAACCAGCGGCGGCAAGGGCCTGCATGTGGTGGTGCCGCTGAAGCGGCGCCACGGCTGGGATCAGGTCAAGGATTTCTCAAAAGCGATCGTCGAGCATCTGGCCCGCACTTTTCCAACGCGTTTTTCCGCCAAGAGCGGTCCGCGCAACCGGGTGGGAAAAATATTCATTGATTACCTGCGCAACGGCTTCGGCGCCACGACGGTTGCGGCCTGGTCCTTGCGTGCCAGGCCGGGCATGGGGGTCTCCGTGCCGATTGCCTGGGACGAGGTCAAGACGCTGCAAGGTTCCGCGCAATGGCATCTCCGCAATATCCATGAGCGTCTGGACCAGGGCAATGAACCGTGGCGCGAGTATGATGGTGCGGCGCGCACATTGGCGGCCGCGATGAAGATCCTCGGCTACAAGCCGGAAAAATAAGGCCGGTGGGAGCGGAGCGGCCAGCGGCCTTTCATCGCGGCGCGGGCGCGTCTTTCACCAGCCGGAAGCCGACGTGCGACATCGGGCTATGCGGATCACTGCCACGCCGGGCACTGGGCCGATACGACAGGCAGTAGCTTTCATCGCACAGAAACGAGCCGCCGCGGATCACGCGCTTGGGCGCATGGACCGGCACGCCGGGTTCGGCGGGGTCAAACGACTCTGATGGTCCGGCCGGATTGCGGATCGGTTTGCCGCCGTTCGCCGCCGTTTGCCGCTTGAAATAATCGGCGCGGTACCAGTCCGCCACCCACTGCCAGGCATTGCCGGTCATGTCGTACAGGCCATAGCCATTGGCCGGGAACGACTTCACCGGCACGGTGCGGACCGCGCCGCCCGCGTTGGGGCTGACCACTGGAAACGGCGCGGTGGCGTCCCAGTAATTGGCTTGGCGAACGCCGTCGGGCGTGACGGTGTTGCCCCAGGCATAGGTGGCCTGCTCCAGGCCGCCACGCGCCGCGAATTCCCATTCCGCCTCGGTCGGCAATCGCTTGCCCGCCCAGCGCGCATACGCTTGCGCATCCTCATGGCTGACCTGCACCACCGGATGGCTGCCTTTGCCTTCGATCGAGCTGCCCGGGCCCTGTGGCGCGCGCCAGTTTGCACCCGGCACATACGTCCACCATTGGGCATAGTTCCTCAGGTCGACCGGCGCGCTTGTGCCGACGAAGACCATCGCGCCCGGCACGAGCAGATCGTCTGGTGGTTTCGGGACGCCGGGCGGTAGTTGCACGCGGATGGTTTCCCAGTCAGGCGCGCGCTCCGCGGTGGTGACGTAGCCGGTCTGACGGACGAATTCGGCGAACTGGTCATTGGTGACGTGGGTCTGGTCCATCCAGAAACCGTCCACCCTGACGGCATGCGCCGGGCGTTCGTTGGGCTGGGAGAGTTCGCTGTTGCTGCCCATCTGAAAGGTGCCGTGCGGGATCCAGGCCATGCCCGCCGGGCCGAGCTGGCCGTCCCCGAGCACGATGCGGGGCGCGGGCGGGGAGGCGGGACCAACGGCCAGCCAGCCCAGTCCGCCCGCCAGCGCCAAGACGCCGATGGCGGCGGCCGCCCACAGCTTGCGGCGATTTGCCGGTTTAGTAGATGCCATGGCTCGGCTCGCAGCGCGTATTCAGTTTGCTCAGGATGACGCTTTCATCATCAGCGTTGGTCAGGCCGTCCCGGACGCCATTGACGACGAAGTCATAAACGCTCGATAGCCCCCAGTCCTGGGCAAGGCGGCGCCAGTTGTTCACGTCTTCGGCATCCACCACGCCGTCCTGGTTGCCGTCGCCCGGACACTCGGGTTCGGA
>JBAYOI010000183.1:0-6068 GCA_041678365.1 Pigmentiphaga sp.
CCTGCGCCGTTGCGGCGAGGCCCAGCGAAATCAACGCAATGCTGCTTGCAATCAGGGATTTTTTCATCTTTATATCCTTCGCAATAAGAAATCTGATTCATCAAAACAAAACGCGGTCTCCAATGCTTTGTTTTGCGTTTTGGCAGTATAGGAACTGGCCCATCAAAAGAAAAAGCAGCGTCTCAATACTTGAGATCACTTGGTTTTGCCTTTTCCTGGATTGTCCATGAACCCTCCGAATTCATGGCATGACTTAAGCTGTTTCGAGCGCCCTATAAGCATTTTGGTGAATAACCCTGGAGGCTTTAGGGACACAATGAAGACTCTTCACCACGTTCACCACGGGCCAGCGCGCATGACTCGCGATTCCGCCCACGCTCACGATGGAAGGCACTTATGTTGAATCACCCTCTTATTCCAAACATGCCGAATCTTGACCTGGAAAAGGTCATGCAGCATTTGCTGGAAACCGGAAAACGGACCCATCAGCTCTGGCTCAATGACGAGTCCCTCGGCTTTGTCGCGCGCGGCCGTGAATACCGCAGCGAGTTCCACCTGAACCCCAGCTATGAAGTGCAATACTCGCTGAAGGGCGATCTCTATCTGCATTACCGTGACGAAAACGGCAAGGAACAGGTGGCCCACGTGCCGGAGGGTTCCTGCCTGTATCAACCGGCCATGGTCCCGCACTCGCCCCGCTTCGCGCCCGACGCGTTCCAGCTGGTGATCGAGCGGGCGCGCAAACCGGGCGAAATTGATCGTTTCCATTGGTACTGTCCCGCCTGCGACAAGCTCCAGCACGTCGAGGAATACACGGTGGATGACTACACCAACGATCCGGTCGGCCAGGCCTACGCCAATTTCTATGATTCCGAAGAGAACCGGACCTGCAAGTCCTGCGGCACCGTCACGCCGGTTCCGGAAGGCTGGGAGCTCAAGGTATGAGCTTGGGCGCCTCACTGTCCAACAGCGCGCTGCTGGTGATCGACATCCAGAATGACTTCTGCCATGAGCAGGGCTATATGCGCCAGGCGAAGGGGTTTGACCTCAGCTACATTCCCGGCGTCATCCAAGGCCTGGAAACCAGCCTGGCCGCGGCCCGCCAAACAGGCATTCCGGTCATCTGGATCCGCTCTTTCTATGACTTCAAATACCTGCTGCCGTCGCAGCAGCGCAAACGGGGCGAGGAAGGATGCTGCCTGGAGGGAAGCTGGGGCGCGGATTTTTTCCACTTTACGCCTGCCGATCATGACCCGATCGTGACCAAGCACGTTTACAGCGGCTTCCATCAAACCGACCTGCATGCCGTGCTGCAGGCCCGCGGCATCAAGACCCTGCTGCTGACCGGGGTGGCCACCAACGTCTGCGTGGACTCCACGCTGCGCGATGGTTTTTTCCTCGGCTATGACATTGTCCTGGTGGAGGACGCGGTGGGCAGCAACAGCGCTCCCGGGCACCAGGGCACGCTGGCTTCGGTACGCAACAACTTCGGCAAGCTCATCAGCAGCCAGGCATTGCAAGCCGCCTTGCTAACCACGACCGAAGTGTGATCACCTGCCCAAACGCAGACCCCGTCCTCCCGGACGGGGCGCCTTGCTTGCCCGCTCACGCCGGTGCTTGCGTCCGCAAGCATCGCAACATGGCCATCAGCGCCTTGGCGGCGGGCGTGGCGCGGTCCAGTCCCGGGCGAAGAATACCCAGACAATGCGGCAACTTGGGCAGGGAAATGGTCAAGGGTGTCAGCACGCCGCGATGGATCTCATGATGATAAAGGTGTCTTGAGGCCGCGGTGACCCACTGCTGATTCAGCAGCAAGCCACGAATAATCGTCAGGTCCGCCGAGTCCACCACCACGTTCGGCGTGGACAGCCCCTGCTCCTGGAATGCGCTTTTCATCAACTCGCGGATCGGCGACCCCTCAACCGGCAGGACCCACGGATAGGCGCAGGTATCCGCCAACGCTGGTTGCGGCAGGCCCGCCAGTGGATGGCCTGCACTGACCATCACCGTGACGGTGTCATCGAACAGCTTCTCCCCTTCCAACCCGGGATAATGCGCCGGGTCGATCGCGGGCAGCGCCCCCACGATGAAATCCACGTCACCGCACCACAACGCGTTCAGCAAGACGTCGAACCGACCCTCCACGGTCCTGACCGTGACCGCCGGATAGCGTTCGTGCAAGGCATTGATTGCGGCGGGCAACAGATAGGCGCGGCCAAAAGGCAGATTGCCGACCGCCACCGTCCCCGCCACCTTGCCTTGGGCCTCGGTGATTTCGGCTTCAGCCAGACGGATGATCTGCACGGCCCGTTTCAGGTGCAGCAACATGATCTCACCGGCGGGGGTCAGGCGCATGCCGTGGGAGGACCGGTCAAACAAAGGCAGGGAGAGTCCGTGGTCAAGCTCGCGGATGGCGGCGCTGACGGCGGGCTGGGTAACCCCCAGCAGCGCGGCCACGTCAGCGGCATGCCTGCGCTCTGAGAACGCCGACATCAGCGCCAGGCGCCGATCGGAAATGGAAAGATGAAACAGCGGCGAATGCCCGACGGCCTTGCCGCGCGAAGCCGCCATGTGTTGCAGGGTGCTCTTGGCCTGCTCCATTTCCTCCCAGGCCTGCCCCAGCCGGACCATCAACTGCTGTCCTGGCTCATTCAGGCTCATGCCGTGCACGCCGCGATCAAACAGCGCCACCTCAAGCGCCGCTTCCAATGACTGAACAGCATGCGCAACCGACGACGGAGAACGCAGCAGCCCTTCCGCCGCTTTTTTCATGCTGCCTTCCTGGGCAACGAGATAAAAAGCGCGCAGATGCTTCAAATAGCTGGGTTGGGGAGACACGGACACGGAAGCCTTCCGGTAAATAGCAAGCTACCGTTTATCGTAACGGCAATCCCTGCTCAAAACCTGTGACCAGGATCAATACACCCGCCTGGACAGACCGGTTCCCGGTAGATCAAGAACGTCGGCCCGCCATCAATACTTGCGGCGTGCGCCCGGCAAGACGTAATGGCGCTCCAGCCAGCGGGCGGCCAGCACCACGACGGAAACCAGCAGCACGTAAACCAGGCCGGCCACGAGATAGGCCTCGAAGAAACGGAAACTCCGCACCGCCAGATCCTGCATCTGTGCGAAGAACTCGGTGTACTGGATCAGGAACGCCACGGAACTGTCCTTGACGTTCAGAATGGCCTGATTCGACAGCGCCGGGATCGACAAGCGCAACACCTGGGGCAGGGTCACCAGGCGGAACACCTGCCAATCGCTGAAGCCTTGCGCGCGCGCCGCCTGCAGCTCATCCGGGTCCAGACTGCGGTAGGCCGTCATGAGGTAACGCGCGTTATACGCCGAGACATTCAAGGTAAAACCGATCACAGATACCGTCAGCGGCGACATTTGCACGCCCCACTGCGGCAGACCGTAATACATCAGGAACAGCAGGACAATGAGCGGCGTGCCGATGAAAAAGGAGATATAGGCTTCGGTCAAGCGGCGGCACAGGCGGTTCGAACTCAACGTGAGATAGAAGACGCCGATCCCGCCCAGCAACCCGCTGACGGTGGCGACGGCGGCCAGCAGCAAGGTGTTGCCCAGCCCGGCAACAATCTGCGGCCAGTACTCCAGCGCCTGGCTCAGGAATATCTGTAGCCCGTTCATATCGGGAGGGGCTCGGGGCGCTGCTGTTCCAGCTCCTGCCGGAAAAAGGCGCGAATCCGGGGGTCCGCATGGCTGTCGAACAGCCGCTCCGGCTCATCCTCCGCAAGAATCTTGCCCTGATCCAGGAAAAGCACGCGCGCGCCCGCGGCGCGCGCCAGGTACAGGTCATGTGTGACGCACAGGATTGACACCTTGTCGCGGCGCAATTGATGCAGCATATTGACGACTTCACGCGCCATCAGCGGATCCAGGGCGGACGTGGGCTCATCAAAATACAGTACGGCCGGATCCATGGCCAGCGCGCGCGCGATCGCCACCCGCTGCTTTTGCCCGCCCGACAGTTGGGCCGGATATTTGTCCTGATGCGCCAGCATGTCCATGCGGCTCAACTCATGGCGCGCCCTCGCATTGGCCTCCGCAACAGGCAGGCGGCGCAACCGGCGCAGCGCCAGCGTGACATTCTCCAGCGCGGTCAGATGACGGTACAACGCAAAATTCTGGAATACGAAACCAATGCGCTGTCGCAAGGCGCGTACATCGGTGTCTGGCCGCAGGATGTCTTCGCCCTGAAAGAGGATCTGGCCCCCGGTGGGCGTCGCCAACCGGTTCAGGCAACGAAGCAAGGTTGATTTGCCGCAGCCCGACGGGCCCATCACGATCTTGAGTTCGCCCTCTTCAAGATCGAAGTTCACGCCATCAAGCACCGTGCGGCCGTCATAGGCCATGACCAGATTACGGACGGTGAGGAGCATGTTCGAGCCTTTCAATGTTCGGTCAGTCCAGGAACACGATAACGCTTTTCCAGCGCCCAAATGAACGTGACAAGCAGCTTGTAAATAGCAAAATAGATCAGGCCAACCGCCAGGTAAATCTCAACGCCGCGCAGTGTCGCCGCCGAGAGAGCCATGGCCTCCTTCATGACATCGGGAATACCCACGGTATAGGCGAAAGGCGAATACTTGAGCACGGTGGTGAACTCATTGACCATGCCCGGCACGGAAAACCGCAACATCTGCGGCATTTCAATGAATAGCAAAATCTGTAGCCGACTCAGCCCCATGGCTTCCGCCGCCATGATCTCGTTCGGGTCAATGGAATCGAGCGCGCCGCGAAACACCTCCGACAGATACGCGCCGGCAATCACGCCAAGGCTCAGCATCATCGACACCACGGGGGGCACCCGCAGGCCCAGATTGGGCAGGCCGAAGAACACGATGAACAGCAGCACCAACACCGGAAGCGCCCGAAATACGTAGACAAACGCGCCAAGAACGCGATTGAGCGGCTTCCAGTCCAAACGGTGCAGCATGGCAATGGCCACGCCGATGACCATGCCGGTGACGCTACAGGCTACCGTGACGCCAATCGTATAACCGACGCCCTTGCCCAGCAGCTCAATGATCTGCGGAAAATCCATCCGTGGCGCAACGCTGCGTTAGTTGAGCCATTTATCGATGATGGCCTGCAACGCCTCCGGCTTCAACTCGTTGCTGAGGTAGGCATCAAAGTCTTCCCGCAGCTTGCTGCCCTTCGGAAACGCGAAGCCGAAGCGGTCAAAACCGGTAAAGACATAGCTGTCACGGATTGGCAGCGTCTTGCGATAGACCGAGGCAACGGTGCCATCAAGGAAAGCCAGATCCAGGTTGCCGTTCTGAAGATCGGCCAGTACCTCGTTGTAGGAGGGATAGAGTTTGACCTGGTCAAGACGGTAAACTCCCTTGGGTTCGAGATCCTTGCGAATGAAATCGCTGTAGGCCATACCGCGGGGATACCCGATACTGTACTGCTTGAGCTGGCTCAGATCGTCAAGCTGTAGATTCCGCTTCTCCAGGCTCACCAGGTTCCAGGTGTTCTCCATATAGGGCTGGGAGAAATCCATCACCTCTTTACGCTGATCGGTGATGGAAATCGCCGAAAAAGCCACGTCAGCCTGCTTGCTGACCACCGCGCCAAGCATGCCCTGCCAGTCATAAGCGGTGATCTGCAATGTGCAGCCCCGGGCTTTGCAATAGCCTTCGAACAGCTCCAGATCCAGACCCACCGTGCGGCCATTCTCTTCATAGAGATTGGGCGGCGAGGCCGGCGTCACCGCCACCCGTATGCGGTTTTCGGCGTCTTTGGAACAACCGACCAGGAACACCAGGAGGACGCCCATCAGGGCGGTGATTGCACGCATGGATGTCTCGCTTCGCAGGGGAAATAGGGAACCCGTCAAGACGCGATGGTAGCAGGCTTTTTTTATCGTAGGGCCGTTCCCAAGATAAAAAAACCCCCTCCGGGGGGCAGCAAGACGAAGGCGCAGCGTGGGGGCTTTTCATAGGCGAGAGACCCTTAGCCGCGTTTACTCGTGCGCCATCAACGCCTCCTCCATGGTCCAGCGCTTGACCGTGCCCGACTCCAGTCCGAACAAGTCC
>JBAYOI010000184.1:0-6047 GCA_041678365.1 Pigmentiphaga sp.
AACGTCAATGCCCTCCACGAAAAGGTTCGGGTCAAAGCTCGGACGTGATACGAAGGCCAGGATGTCGCCCGTGGCAGGTTCGATCGCCACCAAGGCACCGCGGTGCTCGCCAAAGGCTTCCTCAATGATTCTCTGGAGTGACAAATCAATGGACAGCACCAGATTCTTGCCGGTCTCCGGCGGCGTGCGGGACAGCGTGCGGACGGCACGACCGGTGGCCGTCACTTCCACTTCCTCAATGCCCGTCTTGCCGTGCAGCGTCTCTTCGTAATAGCGCTCCAGGCCTTCCTTGCCGATATGGCTGGAGCCCCGGTAATTGGCCAGACGCTCCGCCTTTTCCAGCCGCTCCTGGTCGCGCTCGGAAATACGGCCGATATAACCAATGACATGGCCGGCCACGTCACCTTGCGGGTACTGGCGCAATAGCCTGGCCCGGATTTCCACCCCCGGGAAGCGATAGGCGTTCGCGGCAAAGCGCGCCACCTCTTCATCCGTCAGGCGGGTCCGGATCGGCAAGCTCTCAAAACGGCGCGACTCTCCCATCAATTGCTTGAAACGGCGCCGGTCCCTCGGCTCGATGGCAATGAGGGCGGACAAGTCATCCAGCACGTCATCCACCTTGGCCTTCAAGTCAGCGGGCGTCAGCTCCAGGGTGTAGGTGGAGTAGTTGCGCGCCATCAAGGTGCCATTGCGGTCCACCACCACACCGCGCTGAGGCGGAATCGGCAGGACCGAGATCCGGTTCATTTCAGCGCGCGCCGAGTAGCTGTCATGGTGCGCAATCTGCAAAAACCAGAAGCGCCAGATCAGCAGCCCAAAAAACAGCAAGGCAAAGAAGAACCCGACGATCAGCCGGATCCGAAAATCACGGATTTCTTCGTCGGCATTGTGAAACGTGGTCATATCGGTCGGGTATCGTCAGGATCCGGCGGCCGTCGCTGCGGCGCCTGCAATAGCCAACCCACCAGCGGCCACAGCAGCGCCGTCGTCACGCTGGTCACCACCCACCACCAGCCCGGCCAGGCGGACTCCAGCCAGGCCCGGATCAGCAGCACAACAAACTCCGACACGAAAAACATCGGAAAAACGTGCAAGGCCTGGATCCACGACGGAAACCAGGTGATCCGCCGATGCAGCATATACGCGAAGAAGGTCATCAGCGTGTAGGACAGCGCATGCTCCCCCAAGCGAACGGCGTCATGCACATCCATCAGCAGGCCAAACGCAAAAGCGGTCAACATGCCAACGTGGCGCGGCTCATGGACTGCCCAGAACACCAGACACAAAGCCAGCAGGTCCGGCACGCCGCCAACCTGGCCCCACGGCAACAGGTTGAACAGCCAACTGACGAACAAGGAGAACCAGATGAATTTCGGGTTGACCGGCAACAACAAAGGTTGAGCGGCAAGCCGGGCGCGAAACAGGGTTGATGGCGCGTTCATGATGCGGGCGCCTCCTTTGATGCCACGGGTTCAGGCTCGGCCGTGGGCGCTTCCTGGACGGTTTGGAGCACCAGGAAATGCCGATACTGGTCCAGCGCGGCCACCGGCTTACATAAAATACGGGCCAGGCCGGAAGGCCCGTCAATCTCGACGCTTTCCACCACGGCCACCGGCAAACCAGCGGGGTAAATGCCGTCCAGGCCGCTCGTCACCACTTGGTCTCCCACCTGGATGTCCGCGTCCGACGCCATATAGCGCAGGCTGATTCGTCCGGCGGGCTCGCCGCCTTGCGTCACGGCACGCAAGCCATTGCGCAGGATCTGGACCGGCACCGTCATGTGTTTGTCGTTGACCAAGGAAACTTCGGCGGAGGTGGGTGTGGCGCGCACCACCTGCCCGACCACCCCGCCGTCATCGATGACCGGCATGCCGGGCCTAACCTGGTGATAACGGCCTTTATCAAGGACCAGCCGACGAGAGAAGGCATCGCGGACCTCATACAGGATTTCAACCAGCACGGCAGGCGCCGGTACGCGCTCAGTGGCGCCGAGCAGCTTGCGCAGCTGGGTATTCTCCGCGGCAAGCTGCGCCGCTTGCGAGGTCAGTTGCGCCGCTTCAATCCGCTGAATATGCAGTTGCTCCTGCTCTTTCTGGACGTCGGTCTTGACGTTGAAGTAGGCCACGGTGCTGCGCAAGGCGTCGCGCGGCAACAGCATGACTTGCTGGAACGGATAAAGCGCGACACTGATCCCCTCGCGAACACTATCCAGTGCGCGAAACCGGCCATCAACCAAGATCAGGGCCAATGACAGCAGCGAGAGAACCAGTAAGCGCACCCAGGCGGGCGGACCCTGGTTAAAAAATGACGGAGGACCGGAGTGCATACGGAGAACGTCCAGCGTCTTGAACCGAAGGGGGACGCTGAACAAGCCGGACGGCAAGCAGGCCACCCGGTGACGTGTTCAGCCGCTCCCAGGGCTCAATCGTACGGAAAGAAAGCAGTGGAACCGGCGGGACGGAGCGGACCCCCGGTCTCAAATTTTTTACTCGTTGGTGAAAATGGCGCCGAGCTTGTCCATCCGCTCCAGCGCTTCACCGCAACCGCGTACCACGCAAGTCAGCGGGTCTTCGGCAACCAGCACCGGCAAGCCGGTTTCTTCTTGCAGCAAACGGTCCAGATCCCGCAGCAAGGCGCCGCCACCAGTCAGCATGATGCCTTTTTCCGAAACATCCGCGCCCAGTTCGGGCGGCGTCTGCTCCAGCGCAATCTTGACGGCGGACACGATCTGGTTCAACGGATCGGTCAGGGCTTCCAGGATTTCATTGGAGGATACGGTGAAGCTGCGTGGAATGCCTTCGGACAGGTTGCGCCCCTTGACTTCCAGTTCCTTGACTTCAGAACCGGGGAAGGCCGAACCGATGCCCTTCTTGATCAGTTCAGCGGTGGGCTCGCCGATCAGCATGCCGTAGTTGCGACGAATGTAGTTGACGATGGCTTCATCGAACTTGTCACCGCCGACCCGCACCGACCCTTTGTACACCATGCCGCCCAGCGAAATGACCGCCACTTCCGTGGTGCCGCCGCCAACGTCCACCACCATTGAGCCACTGGCGTCCGAAACGGACAGGCCCGCACCAATGGCCGCCGCCATCGGCTCTTCAATCAGATAGACCTGGCTGGCGCCCGCGCCCAGTGCCGATTCACGGATGGCCCGGCGCTCCACCTGGGTGGAACCGCAGGGAACGCAAATGATGATGCGCGGACTGGGCGCAAACAACCCTTTCGGGTGCACCATCCGGATGAATTGCTTGAGCATCTGCTCCGTGACGGTGAAGTCGGCAATGACGCCGTCTTTCATCGGCCGGATGGCTTCAATGTTGCCTGGGACGCGGCCGAGCATCTGCTTGGCCTCTTTACCGACCGCCTGAATCGACTTCTTGCCGCTGGGCCCGCCTTCCTGGCGAATGGCCACCACAGAAGGCTCGTTCAGCACGATGCCCTTGCTGCGGACGTAGATCAGGGTATTGGCGGTACCGAGGTCGATCGCCAAGTCATTGGAGAAGTAACTGCGAAGGGAGCCGAACATGGATGTCTTTCTGAAGTACGGTGCCAAAAAGCGGCAGGCCAGTAAACGTCAAATGATAACTTATAATTGCGAAGTCATTGCCCAGAAAGTGCATCAAAGTCCAGCTTTGATCAAGCTTTTTGGCGGCTCCGCCTCTCATAGCCATCCTGTCCCGGCGCTTGACCCCGATCATCGCCGCTGACCGTTACTGCCTTACACCGAAGATATTGCCATGGCGCTTACCGAAAACGATGTCTCCCGTCTTGCAAACCTGGCCCGTCTGGAACTGACCAGCGATGCCCGGACGCACGTCCAGAACGACCTCAACAGCATTTTGTCGCTGATCGAGAAATTGCAGGCCGTTGACACCACCGGCGTTGAACCGCTCACGCACCCGATCTCGACCCTTGAGGAAGTTACGCTGCGGCTGCGCGAAGACCGCGTCACCGAAAGCGCCTCCCTCGAACAGCGCGACGCGCTGCTGCACGCCGCCCCCGCCACGCAGGAAGGCTTGTTCCTGGTCCCGAAGGTCATCGAATAAACCATGACACACCCGCTCCATACCGAATTTTCGGGCATTGCCGCCCTGCGCGATGCCCTGGTCTCCCGCAAAGTCTCCGCGCAGGAAGTGGCGCAAAGCGCGCTGGACGCCATTGAAGCCCAGCGCGGGCTGAATGCCTTCCTCGACGTCAACCCCGAACTGACCTTGGCCCAGGCGCGCGCCGCGGATGCGGTGCTGGCGCAGGGCGGCAACGTCCCCGCGCTCACAGGCATCCCCATTGCCCACAAAGACGTCTTCGTCACGCAAGGCTGGCGGACCACGGCGGCCAGCAAGATGCTCGAGCACTACGTCAGCCCATTCAACGCCACCGTGGTGGACCAGCTCCAGGCAGCGGGCGCGGTGACGCTCGGCAAGCTCAACTGCGATGAATTCGCCATGGGCTCCTCCAATGAGAATTCGGCTTTTGGCGCGGTCCTGAACCCGTGGGACCGGCGTGCCGTTCCCGGCGGCTCGTCCGGCGGCTCGGCGGCGGCCGTGGCCGCGGGCCTGGTGATCGGCGCCACTGCCACCGATACCGGCGGCTCGATCCGTCAGCCCGCCGCCTTTTGCGGCGTGTCCGGCATCAAGCCCACCTACGGCACGGTCTCGCGCTACGGCATGATCGCCTACGCGTCCAGCTTCGACCAGGCCGGTCCGATTGCCCGCAGCGCGCAGGATCTGCTGGAACTGCTCGATCCGATCCAGGGCTTTGATGAGCGCGACGCCACCAGCCTGACCCATTGCCACCAGCAGAACAATGCGCCCGGCCGCGTGCGCGCCGACTTTGATCGCTGGGCCGCGTCCGGCACCGCCGACCGTCCGTTGGCGGGTTTGCGCATCGGCATTCCCCGGGAATTCTTCGGCGCGGGCCTGACCGCCGATGTTGCCGAGGCCACGGAAACCGCCTTGCGCAAGCTGGAGGAGCTGGGTGCCGAGCGCGTCGATATTTCCTTGCCGCGCACGCAATACTGCATCCCCGCCTACTACGTGCTGACGCCCGCGGAAGCGTCCAGCAACCTGTCGCGCTTTGACGGCGTGCGTTACGGCTATCGCACGCCCAACTACCAGGACCTGGCGGAAATGACCAGCCGCAGCCGCGCCGAAGCCTTCGGCGCCGAGGTCCAGCGCCGGATCCTGATCGGCACCTACGTTCTGTCCCACGGCTACTACGACGCCTACTATCTGCAAGCGCAAAAGCTGCGCCGCATGATTGCGGAAGACTTCCAGGCGGCGCTGACGCAATGCGACCTGATTGTCGGACCGGTCACACCGTCCGTGGCCTGGAACCTGGGTGAAAAAACCACCGATCCCGTCGCCATGTACCTGGGCGACATCTACACGCTGAGCCTGAACCTGGCCGGCCTGCCCGGCATGTCCATCCCTTGCGGCTTCGGACAAGGCGAGAACAGCCAGCGGCCGGTGGGCCTGCAATTGATCGGCAATTATTTCGAAGAAGGCCGCCTGCTCGCAGTCGCCAATACCTTCCAACAAGCCACGGACTGGCATCAGCGCCGTCCGGGCGCCAAGTAAGCACAGAGAAACGCCATGAACTGGGAAGTCGTCATTGGTTTGGAGACGCACGTACAGCTATCGACGTGCTCCAAGATTTTTTCGGGCAGCAGCACGCAATTCGGCGCGGCGCCCAACACCCAGGCCAGCGCGGTGGACCTGGCCCTGCCGGGCACGCTGCCGGTCATGAACGGGGCGGCGGTCGAGCGGGCCATCCAGCTCGGCCTGGCCCTGGGTTCACACATTGCCCCGCGCTCCGTGTTTGAGCGGAAGAACTATTTCTATCCGGATCTGCCAAAAAACTACCAGATCAGCCAGATGGAAATTCCGGTCGTGCAGGGCGGCAGCCTGTCCATCTTTGTTGATGGAAAAGAAAAGGTCATCAACCTGACTCGCGCCCATTTGGAAGAAGATGCCGGGAAATCCCTGCACGATGACTACATCGGGCCGCACGGTGAAAAGTCCACCGGCATTGACCTGAACCGAGCG
>JBAYOI010000185.1:0-6041 GCA_041678365.1 Pigmentiphaga sp.
ATCGAGCGCATCGAGGTGATCCGCGGCCCGATGTCCACGCTGTATGGTTCGGACGCGATGGGCGGCGTGGTCAACATCATCACCCGCAAAGTGGCGCGCGAGTGGATGGGTCAAGTTGGCCTGAGCATGGCGATTCCCCAGGACAGCGATTTCGGCTCCACGCTGAACACCAACGTTTATCTTAGCGGTCCGCTGATTCAGGACAAGCTGGGCGTGCAGATCCGCGGCAGCTTCATGGATCGCGGTGAGACCAAGATCCAGAACCCGCCGGCCGGCAACGTCAGCACGCGCGGCCCCGCACCGGTGGAAGGCCGTAACTATTCGGCGGGCGCCAAGTTCACCTTCACGCCAACCAAAGAGCATGACTTCTGGCTGGACCTGGACCGTTCGCGCCAAAGCTATGACAACTCGGAAGGCCAGTTGGGCACGATCGGCAATACGGGCGGTTATGCGGATTCGCAGCGCTTCAACCGTGACCAGATCGCGATCGGTCACCGGTCCCGCTTTGCCGCAGGCACGTGGGAATCCAGCCTGATGCACGCTGAAACCGAAACGCTCGGCCGCTTGATCACGACCGACGTTGATCCGGCCCGCGCGGGCCAGCCGCGTCTGCTGGAAAATACCAACCTGGTGCTCGATACCAAGTTCATCGCGCCGATTGGCGACTCGCACCTGGTGACGATGGGCGCGCAGTATCTGGATTCGCAGATGAAAGACGGCGTGGTGGCGGAAAAGTTCAAGACCGACACCAAGTCCTTGTTCGTTGAAGACGAGTGGCGGATCATTGACAGCCTTGCGCTGACCACCGGCCTGCGTTATGACCACAACAACCGTTTTGGCGGCCAGCTCAGCCCGCGTGCTTACCTGGTCTGGTCCGCGAACCAGAACCTGACCGTCAAGGGCGGCATCAGCCGTGGCTACAAAACGCCGAAGGTCAACCAACTGCATGGCGGCGTCAACGGGGTCACCGGCCAAGGCACGGTCGTGACGGTGGGCAACCCGGATCTGAAGCCGGAAACCAGCACGTCAACGGAAGTGGGCTTCACCTACGACAACCAGCGCGGCTGGCTCACCAACCTGACCTTGTTCAACAATGACTTCAAGAACAAGATCACGAGCGAAACGCTGTATAACTGCGGCTTTGTCGGCGCGCCTGCCGGTTGCGTCGTCAACCCGAACATCCCGAACTCGCAGGAAACCTTCAGCTGGTCGTACAACGCGGACAAGGCCGTCACGCGCGGCCTGGAGTTTGGCACCAAGTTCCCGCTGGCGCAGGATCTGACGCTGTCGGCCAACTACACCTTCACCTACAGCCGCCTGACGGCCGCGGGCACCTATGGCGGCCCGTTGGCCAACACGCCGAAGCACGCCGCCCACTTCAAGCTGGATTGGCTGGCCAATCAGCGCACCAATCTGTGGCTGAAAGCGGACTATCGCGGCAAGAGCACGCGCTTTGGCGGCGATCCGGACGCGCTGACGGGCGTGAACCGGGCGATTTACGAACAGGTTGGCGACATCAACGGCTACTGGCTGCTGAGCGCGGGCGGTGCGTACAAAGCGGCGAAGAACGTGACCTTGACGGCGTCGATCTTCAACCTGCTGGACAAGGACTTCCTGAAGGCAACGCAATATACGCATAACGGCACCACCGGCCAAGCCTACAACTACTGGCACTTCAGCCGGTCGGGTTCGGGCTACCTGCATCCGAGCCGTACCTTCTGGATTGGCGCGAACATCACGTTCTGATCGACAGCGCTTCATAAGCAAAACGCCACGGTTAGCGCCGTGGCGTTTTCGCTTGTACAAAAGAAGTAGGAGCGAGCGCATGCTCGCGAACCGCTCATAGCGTGAAATTCGCGAGCAAAGCTCGCTCCTACATGGGGGAGGTTAATCGGTTCTGAAACGGCGGGGTTGCAGACCGGCTTGGAACCAGTTGATCAAGGTGACGGCATCGTAAACCGGCAGGCCGAAGCGATCGGCAATATCGGCGCTGAACGGCCCGAGATTTGTGCACTCCAGCACCAGTGCGCCGATCTCCGGGTGGGTGTCCAGCAGTCGGCCTGTGGCATCCAGCACTTCATTGCGCAGGACCTCTGGGGAGACGGTGTCATCGCCGGTTTTGATTGACTGAACAAGCACTGAGTCCGCGGGCAAGCCGCCGATGGGCGTGTCTTCCGCCACGCCGACCGCGCGCAAATGCCGCGGGTGCAGGCTCTCTTTGCTGAAAGTCAGGATGCCAACCCGCTGCGACGGGGCAATCAGGCGTTCGACCAGCGGCA
Source organism: Pigmentiphaga sp. (assembly GCA_041678365.1). GTDB lineage: Bacteria > Pseudomonadota > Gammaproteobacteria > Burkholderiales > Burkholderiaceae_B > Pigmentiphaga. The sequence goes on from JBAYOI010000185.1 coordinate 2,280, forward strand.
CTTGCAGCAGACTGCTGCTGGCCACCGGCACGCCGCAGGCCGCCGCCAGCTCTTGCTGGTACAGGGCAAGAAAACCGCAAGTGGTGGCTATGCCGTCCACGCCGCCCGCCACCAGCTCCCGGGCCGCCTGAATGAAGTCGTCAAGCAGGCCCGATCCTTCCAAATTCATCATTTTGTCAGGCGTGGCGTTCGCGATGATGCGGTACTGGACCGGGAAATCCCAGGTGCCCGCATGGCCAACGTCGCCCGGCAGGCGTTTGAAGAAGGTGCGTACGCTCAGAATGCCGACGCTGACGCCGTGATAGGTTTTCTTGCGGTTTTGGATCATATTTGATGAATCAATGCTTGTTGATGCCCGCCGCCTTGACGACGCGTTCGGCACGGTCGTATTCGTCGTTGGCCAGCTTCTCAAATGCCTTGCCGGTGGTCTTGCCCGCGTTCAGGCCTTGCTGGGCCAGCCATTTCTGCATTTCGGGCTGATTCAGTGAAGCGGTGAGCGCCTGCTGGATGCGTTCGGCAATATCGGCGGGCAGGCCGGGCGGAGCCCACAGACCATACCATGAAACAAAATCAATATTGTCCACCCCGGCTTCCGACAAAGTCGGGACGTCGGGCAGCAGGGCATTGCGTGTTTCACCGGTGACGGCAATGGCTTTCAGGCGGCCGGAGGTGATGAAGGGCAGGGAGGTGCCGATGGGCTCCAGCATGGCGGTGACCTGGCCACCGGCAATGTCGGTCAGTGTCTGGGCCGACCCCTTGTAAATAATCATCGGGATGGCGGTGCCGGTCTCAACGTTGAAAGACTCCATGGCCAGGTGGCCGCCGGAACCGAAGCCGCCCACGCCGAAGTTGACTTCCTTCGGGTGCGCCTTGGCGTGTTGAATGAAGTCCTTGACGGTATTGATGCCGCTATTGGGCGAGACCACGAACACCAGCGGCGTGCTGGCAACCTGGCCCAGCGGCGTGAAATTCCGGTGCGAGCCATAAGCGGGCTTTTCCTTCATGACCAAGGGATTGGCAATCACCGTGCTGGCGGTCAGCAGCAGGGTGTGGCCATCCGGCGGCGCGCTGGCCACATAGGCGGCGCCAATATTGCCCGATGCGCCTGAACGGTTCTCCACAATCACTTGCTGGCCGAGGTTCTCCGCCAAGTGCACGGACACCGCCCGGGATACGTTGTCCACCGTGCCGCCCGGCAGAAAAGGCGCAATCAGGCGGATGGGTTTGGATGGGTAGGTTTGCGCCTGGACGCTGCCCGCACCCAGGCTGGCAACAACCATGCCCGCGGCGATCAATGAGGCAAACAGGGTCTTTCCGACGAGGCGGCGAGAGGCAAGAGCGGGACCAGAGGAAAAGGCGGGCATGGGAACTCCTTGTATTCAGGGGTAAAACCATAGCGTGCTCTGGTATGTGTACCAACGATTACTTTGGTTTGTCCATATGAATTTCAGATATATAAAAATGAAAGGAAGGGTATTTCCGTCATTAAGCGAGGAGGTCCAGGACAGCGTGGCGGGGCGAATGACAAGCCCGTTTTGCAAATACGCGCCGCTCTCGTATGCTTGCCCTTTCTCATCATGGCGGAGTGGGCATGAGTCTTCGTGCTGAATCGTTTGCGTTTATTTTGTTGCTGGGCGCGCTGACGTCCTTGCCCGCCTTGTCCACAGACATGTCACTGCCCGCGCTGACCGTGATTGCCTCAGACCTGCAAACCACGATCGGCATGTCGTCCTTGACGCTCAGTACCTTTTTGCTGGGTTATGCCGTGTCTCCGCTGTGCTGCGGACCGCTGGCGGATCTGTTCGGCCGAAGACCGGTGCTGCTGCTTGGCTGCGCCCTGTATGTGGGCGCCAGTTTGCTGTGTACGGTGGCCCCAAATATTGAAACCTTGCTGACGGCGCGGGTGCTGCAAGGGGCGGGCGGCGGCGCAGGCAATGTGCTGGTGATGACCGTCGTGCAGGACTTGTTCAAAGGACAGCAGGCGCGCGAACGGCTCTCCTACATCGCCACCTTGCGCCTGGTGGTGCCGATGCTGGCGCCCACCGCGGGCGGCGCGCTGTTGATGATGGGAGACTGGCGCCTGATCTACGGCGTCATGAGTGTGGCGGGCCTGGTTCTGCTGGCCGTGCTGTACTGGCGGTTTCCGGAGACGCGTCCCAACCTGGGCAGCCGCCCGCCGGGCCTGTTTCGCACGATGGTCCATCATTACTGGGAAGCGCTGACTCACCGCACGTGTTTATTGAACAGCCTCGTCAATGCGTGCTTGTTCGGCAGCTTGTTCGCCTATATTGCCGGCTCACCGATGTTGATGATGGATTACCTCGGACTGAGTCCGCAAGCCTTCGGGGTGACCTTTGCTTGCACGGCGGGCGGCATCATGATCGGTTCCTTGATCAATGCCCGCTTGAACCGGCGCGGCGTCTCGCCGTATTTCATCGTCCGGAACGGCCTGACGCTGGCTGCCGTGTCCGCTGCGCTATTGCTGATGCTGCTGTTGGGCGGTTCGCAGCACTTGGGCTTGATTTTGGCCTGCCTGGTCGTGCACACCCTGAGCTTCGGGCTGGTGGCGTCGAACGTGTCGCATGCGGCGGTTTCATCCGTGCCGCATCTGGCGGGTTCGGCCTCGGCGGTGGTGAGCAGCCTGATGATGGGGGTGGGGACCTTGAGCAGCGGCCTGGTGCCGTTGCTTGGCATCCAGCCTTTGTCGCTGTCAACGGTTCTGGTGATGACGCTGTTCTCTTTTCTGTCAGGCGCGGTGTTTCTGCGGCTGCACCGTTAGCGCAGGGTCTGGGGGCCTGCTGCCCGGCATCTGGCGAAACCCGTCGGGTTAGACCAGACCGGTCCGGTGCAGCGGGTGTTCAGGCCGCGCCGGCCTCTGCCAGCAATTGCTTCAATTCACCGGAATCATTCATTTCCGTCACGATGTCGGAGCCGCCAATGAACTCGCCCTGCACATACAGCTGGGGGATGGTGGGCCAGTCCGAGTATTCCTTGATGCCCTGGCGGACTTCTTCGTCGTCCAACACGTTGACCGTGGCCAGCTTGGTCACGCCGTTGGCCTTCAGGATCTGAATGACCTTGCCGGAAAAACCGCACTGCGGGAATTGCGCCGTGCCTTTCATGAAAAGCACGACCGGGTTGTCCGTGACGGTTTCACGAATGAAATCTTGTACGTCGCTCATGGCGAACCTCATGCGAAAAAAAACGTGAATAAGGAAGATTATAAGGTCGCGCCTGAAATCCGCTCGATACCGGCCAGATCCTGCAAGCTGGCAACCGCGGACAAGCCCGCTTCCCGCAGATACTGTCTCACCGTGGCGGCTTGATTCCAGCCGTGTTCCATCCAGATCACCCCGCCCGGGCGCAGCCACTGCGGCGCGTTGCAGGCGAGCTGGCGCAAGGCGCTGAGACCATCCTGGAAATCGGTCAGGGCGCCGGGGGGCTCGAAACGCAAGTCCCCCAACTCCAAATGGGGATCGTTCGACGAAATATAAGGGGGGTTGCTGGCAATGGCGTCGAATTGCAGGCCATCGGGCAGCGCCTCATACCAACTGCCCTGATGAAACTGCACGGTTGCGCCCAGGCGCTCGGCATTGCGCTGGGCCAGTGCCAGCGCGCCCGCGCTGAGGTCGCTGGCATGCACCTCGGCGTCTGGCCGCAGCAGCGCCAGTGAAATCGCGATGGCGCCGCTACCGGTGCCCAGGTCCACCAGGCGCGGGCGCGCTTGATCCGCTACCGCCTGCAATACCGTTTCCACCAGCA
>JBAYOI010000186.1:0-5934 GCA_041678365.1 Pigmentiphaga sp.
ATGAAATCGTCCACGCACAAACCTGAGCCGTCTTCGGGCAGGTCTGTCCAGGGCGAGCTGTCCTCATCGGAGTCGGGAAAAACGGGCATATCGGGGTGCTTCATTGCTTGGAACCCATTCATTGACCACGTGCCAAGGCGCCCGCTTCGCCGTTCACGGCGAGGCTAAGCGAGGCAATTGTTAACAGGAGCCGAAGGCTCCCCGAGTAGTGGCGAAGACGCTCCCGGCCCTCTGGCCGACGTTCTTCAAACTATCGGTGCGGCTGCATTATTCCACAGACGAAACAGTCCAGGCAAAATTGGCCGCTCCCCTGCCAACCATTCATACGCCCTCCGTGTTGTAGAGTCAATACGGAATATTCTCGTATTGTTGTGACAACACGGATTCTGCACAATCAAACTCCAACGAAAAGAAAGCGCCTGTTTTAAGCGCGCCTATCTCAGGGTTTCCCTCTCAACGCCTTACTAAGGCCCAGGAGCATTTGATGAAAACTTTCCGACGCACGCTGCTTGCCACGGGTGTTGCCATGGGCTGTCTGGCCGCACTGCCTGCCCAGGCGCAAGCGCCTTCCAACTACCCCAGCCGCCCTATCACCGTCATCGTTCCGTATCCGCCGGGCGGCGACACGGACGCCATTGCCCGGCTGTTCGCGGAAAAGCTGGGTGAAAGCCTGAAAGCAACCGTGGTGGTGGAAAACAAGGGCGGTGCCGGCGGTACGCTGGGCACGTCTTACGTGAGTCGCAGCAAGCCGGACGGCTACACCATCCTGTTCACGCCGAATCCGTTCACCACGGCGCAAATGGTCCTGAAGCTGCCGTCCAGCACGTCCTATGACGTACTGAATGGCTTTGAGCCAATCATCCAGACGGCCACCCAGCCGCTGATTCTGGCGGCAAACCCGAACACGGGCTTCAAGTCCGTCAAGGACATGCTGGACAAGGCCAAGTCGGGCCAGACCGTCTCGTATGGTTCGCCGGGCGCGGGTTCTCCGATGCACATCATCGCGGAGTGGCTGAACATTGAAGCGGACGTCAAGCTGACTCACGTGCCCTATCGCGGCGTCGGCCCGTCGGTGACGGATGCGGTGGCGGGCCATGTGGATACGGTCTGGGCAACGGTGGGCGCGGTCTCGCAATACATCAAAGCCGGACGACTGGTGCCGCTGGCCATCGGTGACGCGGAGCGCTCAAAACTTGCGCCGACGGTGCCGACCTTGGTCGAGTCCGGCTATCCGAAGGTGATTGTCGGCGCCTGGCAAGGTTTCTTCGCGCCCAAGAATACGCCGAAAGAAATCGTTGATTTGCTGAACAAGCATTTGAACGATGCGCTGAAGCAGGCTGACGTGGTTGAGAAGCTGGCGGTGTTCGGTGCGGAACCGACGGGCGGCACGCCCGAAGTGCTGGCGCAAACCAATGCGAGCGACTTTAACGTGCAAGGCAAGTTGATCCGCGATTTGGGCATTACGGCCGAATAAGTGTTGTTGCGTAGTAACCGGAGGTCAGGATGTCGGTATCCACATTAGGCAAATCCACCCCCCAGGTCACGGCCCGATCAAAGGTGCTGGGCCGGGCGGTTTACGCGGGCGACGTCAAGGTGGCGGGCATGCTGCATGGCAAAGTGCTGCGCAGTCCGTACCCGCATGCGCGCATCGTATCGATTGATGCCAGTGAGGCGCGCGCCTTGCCGGGCGTCAGCGTCGTGTTGACCGGTGAGGATTGCCCCGATGCGCCGTGGGGCGTCCACGCCAAGGAGCGCTTCATTCTTGCCAAGGGCAAGGTGAAGTTTGCCGGGGAGGAAGTCGTTGCGGTGGCGGCGGAAACCGAAGAGATCGCCCGTGATGCACTGGATCTGGTGCGGATCGAGTATGAGGAGCTGCCGCCGCTCCTGACGCCGGAAGCGGCCCTGGCCGACGGCGCGCCCACCGTCCATGACGGCCGTGAGAGCAATATCTCGCACACCATCAACGTGGAAGAGGGCGACGTGGACGCGGGATTTGCCGCTTCCACGCTGGTGCATGAGGAAACCTATTCCTGCCACCCGCAGTATCCGGGCTATCTGGAACCGATGGCCACGGTCAGCACGCTGGATCCGGACGGTCGATTGCTGGTCTGGACCTCGACGCAGTCCGTGTTCCTGGCCCGCGACCGCTTGGCCAAAGCCTTGCAGTTGCCAGTGTCGCGGGTGCGCGTGATGCAGGCGATGACGGGCGGCGGCTTCGGCGGGAAAATCGTTGAAGACGATAACAACCTGCTGTGCGGGCTGTTGACGCTCAAGTCAGGCAAGCCCGTGCGGCTGGTCAACAATCGGCTGGAGGATTTCCTGGCTTGCCCGACCAGCTTGCCGGAACGGATCACCTTGAAGCTTGGCATGGATGCGCAAGGCCGTATCTTGGCGAAAGCCGTCACGGTGCTGGCCGATTGCGGCGCGTACACGGGCCTGACGGCGGAAGTCATGCATGTCACGACCATGCGCAGCGACAATATGCACAAGCTGGAAAATGTGCGTTCCAACGCCACGCTGGTCTATACCAACAACCCGCCGCATGGCGCTTTCCGCGGATTCGGCGGTTCGCAGATGCAGTTCGCCTTGAACAGCCATATCCATACCATGGCGGAAAAGCTGGGCCTGGATCCGGTTGATATTCACCGGCTCAATGCGATCGAGGCTGGAGACACCTCGATCCACGGCTGGAAAATCGGCAGCACCGGCCTGAAGGAATGCATGCGGCAATGCACGGAAGCCATCGGCTGGCAGGCCAAGCGCCAGCGCGCGCCGCAAACCGGCGTCAAGCGGCGCGGCGTGGGCATGGCCGCGGCCATGCACGTCAGCGGCAACCGGACCATCGGCAACTGGGACGGCTCCACCGTCATGCTGAAAATCAACGAAGATGGGCGGGTCATTGTTCATAGCGGCGAGTCCGACATGGGGCAAGGCGCGATGACGATGTTCAGCCAAGTGGTGGCGCATGAACTCAATATCCCGCTTTCCCATGTGCAGATGATGGCCCCGGACACGGACGTATCGCCGTGGGCCATCGGCACCCTGGCTTCCCGGGTGACCATGTCGGGCGGTAATGCGGCCATCGTGGCCTGCCGCAAGGCCAAAGAGAAGCTGTTTGCGCTGGCGGCGGAGAAGCTGTCGGTCGCCGTTGAGGCGCTGGAGCTTGGCGAGGCCCGGGTCCAATTGAAAGCCGATGCCGGGAAAGGCTTCAGCCTTGCCGAGCTGGCCCGGATGCATTTGTGGCGGCATGATGGCGAAGGCATTCAGGTGCTGGGCACCTGGGATCCGAAAACCGACATGCATCAAGATGTGCATGGCAATATTGCGCCCGCCCATTCGTTTGCCGCACAGGCGGTGGAGGTGGAAGTGGACACCGAAACCGGCCAGGTCAAGGTGGTACAGAGTTTTGTGTCCGACGATTGCGGCAAGGCCTTCAACCCGCTGGCCATTCATGGCCAGACCAATGGCGCAACGGTGCAGGCCATTGGCTGGGCACTGTATGAGCACTTGCAGGTTGAAGCGGGGCGCATCATGAACGGCAATTTCGCCGATTACACGATAGCCACGGCGGATGCCGTGCCGATGCTGGAAGGCGGTTTGGTGGAGTCCAACGATCCGAATGGTCCGCTCGGCGCAAAAGGAGCGTCGGAAACCGCCATCCTGCCGGGCGCGCCGGCCATTGCGAATGCCGTCTATGACGCCATCGGCGTCCGCATCACGGATTTGCCGATCACCCCGGAAAAAATACTCGCGGCGCTGAAAGCCAAGCATGAGGAGGCCGATCGTGCGTGATTTTGAATTTCTTGAACCATCAAGTATAGAGGAAGCCAGCCGGATGCTGGCCGAGGCGGGTGAAAACAGTCGCGTCATGGCCGGTGGAACCGCGCTGATGCTGGCCATGCGGCAGCGCATGCTGGCGCCGTCAACGGTTGTCTCCGTGGCGCGCATTGCGGCGCTGCAAGGCATTTCCTTCGACCCGGCGCAGGGCTTGAGAATCGGCGCGCTGTCCCGTCATGTGGACGTTGCCGAGGCCGACGTGATCAAGCAGCAGTATCCGATGCTTGCCGAGATGGCGGCGAAGCTGGCCAATCCGCAGGTTCGCCACCAGGGCACCCTGGGCGGGAACATCTGCTATGCCGATCCGTCCACGGATCCGTCCACCTGCCTGATCGCCCTGAATGCCCAGATCGTTTTGGGCAGCGTGCGCGGCCAGCGCATGATGCCGCTTGAGCGCTTCCTGGTGGACTATTTTCAGACCGCCATCGAACAGGATGAGTTGGTGGTTGAAGTCCGCGTGCCCGTCTTGCCCAGCGGTTTCCGCGGCCAGTACCGGCGCTTTCGCAAGACCGCGGCGGAACATCGCCCGCTGGTCAATATTGCTGTGGCTGCGCAGCTTGAGCAAGACCGCTGCCAGCAGGCAAGAATCGTTGTGGGCGCGTCAACGCCGGTGCCGCAGCGCCTCAAGGAAACCGAGGCGTTGCTGAAAAACCAGGTGATTGATCAAGCGTTGCTGAAAAAGGCCAGCATTGCGGCGTCGCAAGAGGTCAATGCCGTGTCGGACAACCGGGCGAGCGAAAGCTTCCGTCGTGAAATGGTTCGCGTCAACGCCTACCGCTGCCTGGCGGATACGTTTGGCCTGCCTCAGGAATAAAGGAGTCATGATGAGCAAACACACCATTGAAGTGACGGTGAATGGCGAGCTGAGAAAGCAGGACGTGCCCGCGCGCCGCATGCTGTCGGACTTTCTGCGCGACGATCTGCTGTTGACGGGCACCAAGCGGGGCTGTGAAACCGGTGTCTGCGGCGCGTGCTCGGTGCTGGTGGATGGCGAAGTGGTCAAGTCCTGCCTGTCCTTGGCGGTCCAGGCCAACGGCAAAACCATCACCACGATTGAAGGCCTGGCTGACGGCGATACGCTGCACCCGTTACAGCAAGCGTTCATGGAATGCGGCGGCTTGCAGTGCGGGTATTGCACGCCGGGCATGATCATGGCGTCCTGCTCGATTTTGAAAAAGCATCCTCAACCCACCGTCGAACAAGTACAGGAAGGGTTGAATGGCAATTTGTGCCGCTGCACCGGTTATACGCAAATCGTTGAATCGGTGATGGTTGCGGCGGAGAAAATGCATGGAAATTGAAAAAATCCTCCAGGTTGACGCACCGGTCCAGCGAGTCTGGGAACACCTGCTCGATCCTCGCATCATGGGGCAATGCGTGCCGGGCATGCAGTCGATCGACGTCATCAGCGACGTTGAATATCTGGCCGTCATGGCGGTCAAGGTCAGCTTCATCAGCGCCAAGTTCCGCCTGCGTACCGTCATCGTCGAACAGCAGGCGCCGTACTACCTGCGTTGCGAAGGCACCGGCGAAGACGCGTCGGTGGCCAGTTCGCTGAAACAGCAAAGCGAACTGTTCTTGAAGGAGCTGGGGCCGGACCGGACCGAAGTGCGAATCAAGGTCTCGGTTGACGTACTGGGACGGCTGGGTTCGTTTGGCCTGGGCATGATGAAGACCAAGGCGGACCGGATGTGGGATGAGTTCGGCGTGAACCTGAACCGCATTCTCCAGTCGGGCTCGTCAGCGGCGGGCGGCTCTGCGGAAACCGTGGCCGAAGCCAAGGCGTTCGTGATGCCGTCCTTGTTTGACGACACGGCGGGAGAGCAGCGTATCCAGGCGGCAAGACCGGTCAGTGTCGGCGGCGTTGGCGCGGCATCGGCCAGCGCCCAGCCGCGTGCGCAGGCATCGTTCACAGCGGCAGCGGCAGCTGTCGCGCGCGGCGGCTGGCTGGCGCGTATATTCGGTTCCGAACGGATTGAAATCGATCTGAAGCGCGGTGATCTGCATCTGAAGGCGAAATGGCCCGCCTCGCAGAGCGCGGAATGTCTGGCCTGGCTGAAAACGCTGGTGTAAACGGGAATGACACCGTTCGCGGGC
>JBAYOI010000187.1:0-5928 GCA_041678365.1 Pigmentiphaga sp.
ATCATTGCGTATCGCCAGCCCGTGACGCGCGGTGACATTGAAGATATCCGGGGTGTGACGGTGTCTACCCAGGTCGTCAAGGCGCTTGAAGACCGGGACTGGATCGAAGTGATCGGTCACCGTGAGGCGCCGGGGCGGCCCGCCTTGTTCGCCACCACGCGCGCCTTTCTGGATGATTTGGGCTTGCGCTCGCTCGATGAGCTGCCCGCCTTGCAGGAAACGGATCCGGAGGCTGTCGCCAGCGTGCTGGCGGAAGCGGGAACGCTTTCATTGCAGGAACTTGAGCAGGCCATGTCAGACCCGCATGCGTCTGAACCGTCGTTTGACAGCAGTTTGCCCGAGGGCAACGAGGCCAACACCGATCATCAAGGTGAACCGTCAGACGATCCACCGCTGGCCTCCTGATAATCAAGCAGAATTAAAACCAAGCAAATTCATGAACGATATGACTGATCAGGCGCCCGCCAAGGGTGCCGTGCAAAATGCGACGCAGGGCGATGCCGCTGCCACGCAAGACAAGCCGCGCGCTCGTCGCGGACTTCGTACCCCATTCCGCCGCCGCCGTCCGGCAGAAGAATCGGTGCCCGCCGCGGAAGGATCCGCGGTAGCCGCCGCAGAAGAAACGCCGCCCGTGGCGGCCCCGCGTCCCGCGCGGAACGCGCGGCGGTCGCCCAAGCCGGGTGCGCGCCGTGGCCGTCCGGCGTCTGCGCCGTCCGAGGCCAAGGAAGAAGAGGCGCTTGACCTGGCCCGGCAATACGGCGATTTGAAGCTGGCTGACCAGGATGCGGAGCAGGCCTTGTCCTACCTGGACCGCGCGCCGGACTTGAAGCGGCGTTTGGGTAAATACCTGGCCAGCGAGGCGGTGGCGCCCAAGCTGCATAAGGTGCTGGCGGAGGCGGGTATCGGCTCGCGCCGTGAAATGGAAGAACTGATCGTGGCCGGCCGGGTGTCCGTCAATGGCGAACCCGCCCATATCGGGCAACGGGTGGGCCTTGGCGACCAGGTCCGGGTCAATGGCAAGCTGGTGCAGCGGCGCCATGCCTCAAGGCCGCCCAGAGTCGTGCTTTATCACAAGCCCGCTGGCGAAATCGTATCCCAGGACGATCCGGGCGGGCGAGCCACCGTCTTTTCCCGTTTGCCGAAAATCAAGAGCGGCAAGTGGATCTCCATCGGGCGTCTGGACCTGAATACGGAAGGCCTGTTGATCTTCACGACTTCCGGTGACCTGGCCAACCGGATGATGCATCCGCGCTATGGCATGGAGCGTGAATACGCGGTGCGCGTGCTGGGTGATCTGTCCGATGAGCAGTTGAAGCGCTTGCTGGATGGCGTAGAGCTGGAAGATGGGCTCGCCAAATTCGGTTCGCTGGATTACCTGGGCGGCGAGGGCAGCAATCGCTGGTATCGGGTCACCATCCAGGAAGGGCGCAACCGGGAGGTGCGCCGCATGTTCGAGTCGCAAGGGGTGGTTGTCAGCCGTTTGATGCGGACCCGTTTCGGCGATGTGGTGCTGCCGCGCAATTTGCGCAGGGGGCGCTATGAAGAGCTGGATGCCGAGATCGTGACGGCCATGCAGGTTCAGCTCGGCCTGGTCCGCGAGGACGCCGAGGCGCCGAAAGGGCGCCGGGCGGCGCGGCATAGCCAGCCCGTTTCGTATGAAGCGGCGTTGCCGCCGGGCTACGGGCAGCCGGAACGCGGGGGGCGCGGCGCGTCGGCGCGCCAGGGCCGTGGCACGGCGCGGGCGGGCCAGTCCTTCCCTTCTGATCCTTTCGGCACGGGCCTGATGATCTCCGGGGGCTTGGCCAATGGCCATCCTTTCGCCGGAAAAGGCCAGAAGACCGGCCAGGCGCGCAGCGGCGCAAAGCGTTCGGCGGCTGAAACCAATCCGGTCCGCTCCCGTGCGCGTCCCGCTGCCAATGGGGACCGTCACGCGGACAAGCCCAAGGGCCGCCGCCCAGCCCCGGCCAAGTCGCCGAATGCGGAGCGCCAGCCCAGGGGCGAAGCCGCCTATGAATCCAAGCTTGGCGTGTCGCCGGGCGGACGGGGCCGTCGCGGTCGTTCCTGAGCCACGACCCCGGGTTTTACCGGGGTTTTGCTTGAGTTGTGTAGGTAAATCATTTATTATCTATAGGCTAGGCTGTAGCTTTTGGCAGGTCTGTGGGTTTTGCGTATTGTGTTTTTTAGCTTGAACTTACATACCTAGGCTGCAAAGTGTGGTTTTAGCTGTCAGGGAAAGCCGTTGTGTCCTTCATGACTGGACTGCGCTTGCAGGTAGTGTGCGGATACCAGGCTTTCAACAGAACAAGCGTTGAGTGGTCTTCTTGAGGAGTTTGAAGCGTCATGGGCGTTTCATCGCGGTTTCATCAAGGGCCATGCGGCGTAAAATGGGCTGGACTGCACAGCCCATTTTTTTTTGTTGAACGGATTGCATTGGTCTTCCGGATTGGCCTGTTGAGGGCGTCCGGATGGGCTGAATCCATCCAGCACGATTGACCTCGTGCGCTTCTTAGTGGGTCTATTTTTAAGGCATGGCAGATCTTTTTCAGCTAACCGAGCAATCCCTGGAGGGCATGGGGATTGAAGTGGTCGACGTCGAACGGGCTGGCGGCGGATTGTTGCGCGTCACCATCGACCGCGAAGAAGGGGTTCGCATTGAAGATTGCGAAGCCGTTACCCGGCAGCTGCAGCGTGTGTATGAAGTGGAGAACATCGATTACGCACGGCTGGAGGTCGGCTCTCCTGGAACGGACCGGCCGCTGCGCCGCGTCAACGATTTCATCCGTTTTGCGGGTGAACGCGCAGAAATCAAATTGCGTCTTCCGTTTGAAGGGCGCAAAGTATTTACCGGTACGCTGATTGCTCCTGAAGATATCGAGCAGTCGGCCGATGCCAAGTCATTAGGCGCCGAAGCAGTAGCCTTCGGTATCGAATTCGAAGCAAAAGAAGGCGAGCTCCAAGTTTTGCGTTTCACTCTCGATGAAATCGAGCGTGCCAAACTGGATCCTGTGCTGAATTTCAGGGGCAAAAAACGATGAGCCGTGAGATTCTGTTGTTGGTTGATGCCCTTGCGCGTGAAAAAAACGTCACGCGCGACGTCGTGTTCGGCGCGCTGGAAAGCGCGCTGGCGTCAGCTATGAAGAAGCTCTTTAAAGAAGAAGACGTCGATGTTCGCGTTGAGATTGATCGTGACACCGGCGAGTACGAGGCGTTTCGCCGCTGGCTGGTCGTCCCGGATGAGGCAGGCTTGCAGCTGCCTGATCAGCAGACGCTGCTGTCTGATGCGCACGACACCCATCCTGACCTGGAAGTCGGTGACTACATCGAGGAAGGTCTGGAGGCAATCGAGTTCGGACGGATTGGCGCGCAAACGGCCAAGCAGGTTATTTTGCAGAAAATTCGCGACGCCGAGCGCGAGCAATTGCTGAATGACTTCCTGGAGCGTGGCGAATCCATCGTCTCGGGCACGATCAAGCGCATGGACAAGGGCGACGCCATTGTTGAAATCGGTAAGGTCGAGGCCCGCCTGCCGCGTTCGGAAATGATTCCGAAAGAAAACCTGCGCATTGGTGATCGCGTTCGCGCTTACTTGAAAGACATTGACCGCCAGGCGCGTGGCCAGCAGGTCATCCTGTCACGCTCGTCGCCGATGTTCATCGCCCAGCTCTTTGAAAATGAAGTGCCTGAGATCGAGCAGGGCCTGCTTGAGCTGAAAGGCGCGGCGCGTGATCCGGGCGTGCGCGCCAAGATCGCCGTTTTCGCCCATGACCGCCGCATTGACCCGATCGGCACTTGCGTCGGCATGCGCGGCTCCCGTGTTCAGGCCGTGCGCAATGAACTCGGCGGAGAGCAGGTCGACATCGTGCTGTGGTCGGAAGACCCGGCGCAATTCGTGATCGGCGCGCTGGCGCCGGCCAACGTACAGTCGATCCTGGTTGACGAAGACAGCCACGGCATGGACGTCGTGGTTGATGAAGACAACCTCGCAATCGCCATTGGCCGCAGCGGGCAGAACGTCCGCCTGGCTTCGGAACTGACGGGCTGGCAGATCAATATCATGACGCCCGAAGAGAGCCAGGCCAAGCAAGAGGAAGAGCATCAGGCGCTGCGCGAACTGTTCATCGGACGCCTGGACGTCGATGAAGAAGTCGCGGACATCCTGATCGAGGAAGGCTTTACTGGAATCGAGGAAATTGCCTACGTACCGATCCAGGAGCTATTGGAAATCGATGCCTTCGACGAAGACACCATCAACGAGCTGCGCAACCGCGCCCGTAATGCGTTGTTGACCGAAGCCATCGCACAGGAAGAGCGCGTGGAAACGGCGCAAGATCTGCTGACATTGGAAGGCATGACGTCTGAACTCGTGGCCAAGCTGGCCGAGGGCAGCATCGTGACGCGCGATGATCTGGCGGACTTGTCTGTGGACGAGCTCATCGAATTGACCAGCATCGACGAAGAACAGGCCAAGCAACTGATCGTCAGTGCGCGCGCGCACTGGTTTGATCAAGACTGAGCCTTTAATCGTTGATGCTAAATCGGGGAAGAGAAACGAATGTCGAGTAACACTGTTGCCCACTTCGCTACAGAGCTGAAATTGCCTGCAAATGTTCTGCTCGAACAGCTGCGTGCCGCAGGCGTAAGCGTTAAGTCGGTTGACGACACGATCACTGAAGGCGATAAGGCACAGCTGCTCGACTCGTTGCGCCGTGCTCATGGCGCGGCGGACGATCGGAAAAAAATTACCTTGACGCGCAAGAAGACCTCGGAAATCAAGCAGTCCGACGCGACCGGCAAGGCGCGCACGATCTCCGTCGAAGTGCGTAAGAAGCGCACCTTCGTCAAGCGCGACAACCTGGACGGTTTGGAACTGGAAGCCGCCTCGCAAGACGAGGAAATCGAGCAATCCGCACAGACCGAGGAAGCGTTGGCGGCCGCCCAGGAAGCGGAGCGTCTGGCGCAAGCCCGTGAAGATGCGGAAGCCCGCGCCCGGGCCGAGGCGGATGAAAAAGCCCGTCTGGAAGCCGAAGCGCGGCTGCGCGAGGCCGAAGAACAGGCACGTCTTGCCGCGGAAGCGGCGGAAGCCGCTGCGCGCGAGGCGGAGCAGGCTGCGCGGGCTGCCGAGCAACAGGCTCAGGCAGAAAAAACCAAGCAGCAATCCGAATCCAAAGATCAATCCCAGCCTGCCACGCCCGAGGGAGGGGCTGCAGTGAGTGAAGCCGTTGTGACTACCGCCGCCAGTGCGGAATCCGCCCGTGTGAAAGCCGAAGAGGCGCGCAAGAAAGCGGAAGAAATCAAGCAAGCAGACGCCAAGGCTGCCGCCGCGCGTGAGAAGGCCCGCCGGGCCGCCGAGGCTGAAGCCGCCGCCTTGCGTGAGATGCTGAGCCGTCCGCGCAACAAGGTGCAGCATGCCGCGCCCGCCAAAGAGCCCGAGAAACCGGCCGCCGCGCCGGGCACGATCAGCGGCACCCTGCACAAGTCGCCCGCCAAGGCGGGCGTCAAGGCCAAGCCCGCCGAGAAACCGGCTTCGGCACCCGCGGCCGCGCCCGCGCCGGGCGTCAAGAAAGACGACAAGCCCGGCACTGTCAAGAAAGGCAGTCCCGGCAAGAGCGGCTGGAATGACGAGTCCAAGGGCCGGAAGGGCCTCAAGACCCGGGGCGACACCACCGCCGGTTCGCGCGACGGCTGGCGGGGTGGCCGTGGCGGCCGTGGCGGCCGCCATGGGCAGGACAACCGTGCCCAGCAGCCGACCGAGCTCATCGTGCGTGAAGTGCACGTTCCCGAAACCATTTCCGTGGCTGACCTGGCCCACAAAATGGCCATCAAGGCCGCAGAAGTCATCAAGGTATTGATGAAGATGGGTCAGATGGTCACGATCAACCAGGTGCTGGACCAGGAAACGGCGATGATCGTCGTCGAAGAGCTGGGTCA
>JBAYOI010000188.1:0-5924 GCA_041678365.1 Pigmentiphaga sp.
GCCGCCTTGATCAAGGCGGTGCCGACGCTGGCGCAGGTGGCCCAGGTCGAGGCCGTGACGCCTTTCATGCTGCCGGGGGCGTCCCTGTCCCTAGAGAATCTGTGGCAGGTCGCCCGGCTGGTGAGGGACAAGCTGGAGACCGGCGCATTTGACGGCGCGGTGCTGGTCCAGGGAACCGATACGATTGAAGACACGGCCTTCGTCATGGATGTGTTGCTGGCGCAGGAAAAACCGCTGGTCGTGACCGGCGCGATGCGCGGCCCGCAGGCGCCGGGTGCGGACGGGCCCGCCAATTTGTTGTCGGCGGTCACCGTGGCGGCCAGTGCAGACGCGATGGGCTGCGGCGTGCTGGTCGTCATCAATGACGAAATCCATGCGGCGCGCCGCGTCAAGAAGTCGCATACCAGTCTGACCAGCGCGTTCGAGTCGCCCGGCGGCGGACCAGTGGGCGCGGTGGTGGAAGGGCGGGCCGGATTCTGGGCACGGCCCATTCGCCGCCCGGTGAGCCCAGCGCTTCAGCGCTTGGCCGGGGAACCGGCGTGGACGCCGGTTGCGCACTTGGCGCTGGGCCTGGGCGAAGATGCGCGACTGGCGGGAGCGCTGAAGGCCTTGGGCTACGGTGGCGCCGTGGTTGAGGGGATGGGCGGCGGACATGTTCCGGCGCTGACGGTCGATCCCCTGAGCGCCTTGGCAAAGCAGATGCCGGTCGTGCTGGCGACCCGGGTGGTTGGCGGGCCCGTGCTTCAAGGGACTTATGGGTTCCCGGGATCGGAAATGGATATGCTGGGAAGAGGGCTGATTCCAGCCGGTGATCTATCAAGCAACAAGGCGCGTTTGCTGTTGTCGCTGTTGCTGGCGGCGGGAGCGCCGCTGGATCAGATCAAGGCCGCTTTTGCTTAGGAAATGAGACGGGCGGTGCCCGCAAACCCGCGGTCAACGGAAACTTGCATACGATTGACGGGGTTCGCGGCCAGGCTCACGTCAAAACCGCTAGTTGCCCTTGAGCGGCTCGACCGTGATGTTGTTGTGGACGTCTTGCACGCCTTCAACATCCCGCGCAACGCGTTCGGCCAGATCGACCTGCGCCTGGGCGTCGACTTTCCCCGACAGCGTCGTTACGCCGCGAGTGGTCTCAACCGAGATATCCAGTGCGCTCAGCTCTTTTTCTTTCACGAATGCGGCTTTGATCTTGGCGGTCACCGCGGTGTCCGAGGCATAGTCTCCAACGGTCTTGCCCACGGATTGTTTGGAGCCATCGCCAGCGGCAAAAGCCATCGGCGTCAGGACAATGCCTGCGCCCAACGCCATGACGGTCATCAGTTTGCGAATAGCCATGATTTCTTCTCCTGAAAGGCAAAGGGAACGGTGCCGTGATCCTGCGCCATGGCCTGATCAAGCGCACCGCTGCTGTTCATGAAAATGTGATCAGCTGGTATCCACTGTAGGGACGTTTCGGGATTACATCTCGGTCAAGCGGTTAGTGCAGGTTATGGGTTGTAACGTGAGGCATGGGCGGATCAACTCCGCCCGACGCCTGCCAAAGCAAGGGATTCCCGAAATTTCTCCGCCGTAGGCGTTTACATATTTGGAAATGTTTTCAGTGATGCCGATGGCCTGTCTCCGCTGAAGCAGGAAGCCTAGAACGGCCACAACCTGGGAATCAAGGCCACGCCCAGCACCCAGAAGATCAGGTTCAGCGGCAGGCCGACCTTGACGAAATCGCTGAAGCGATAGCCGCCCGCGCCATACACCATCGTATTGGTTTGATAACCCACCGGCGTGGCAAAGCTGGTGGAGGCCGCGAAGGTCACCGCGACCAGAAAGGGTGTGGCGTCAACGTCCATCAGCTTGGCGGTGGACATGCCGATCGGTGTCAGCAGCACCGCGGCGGCGGCATTGCTCATGAACTCCGTCAACAGTAAGGCCAGCAGATAAAGCACGGCCAGCACCACCCAGGGGCCGGAAGTGCTGACCAGGCCAATGGTGTTCTCGACCAGGAATTGCGCCGCGCCGGTTTCGCTCATGGCAACCCCCAGCGGTAGCAGACCCGCCATCAGGATGATGATGCGCCAGTCCACCGCGTCGTAGACGTCTTCGGCGTCCAGGCAGCCTGTCAGCGTCATCGCCAACGCGCCCGCCAGCGAGGTGATTGCAATCGGCGCCCAGCCCAGGGCGGACACGCCAATGACCAGGGCCATCGTTACCAGCGCGAACGGCGCCCGCCAGCCGCCGGTTTTATCGGGTTGGCGCTCGGACAGCACGATGACGTTGTTGTCCTGGCGTAGAGCGGACATCTCGGACTCAGGAATGAGGATCAACAAAATATCGCCAACCCGCAGGCGCACGTCGCGCAGTTTCTCCCGCAGCACCTGGCCGCGTCGGTGAATGCCAAGCGCGGTGGTGTTGTGATGCCAGCGGGGATCCAGCATGCCGAGCGTGCTGCCGATCATGCGCGAGCGCGGCGCGACCATGACTTCGGCCAGCACTTGATCGACCTCTTCAAAGGAGCGCTGCTTCAGCTTGAATTCCGCGTTGACTTCAAGGCCCGCCTCCTTGCGCAGCTCATCCAACTGGGACCAGTCGCCGCGCGCCAGCAGGACGTCGCCTTCCTGCAGCGTCTGGGAGCGGGGCGACCAGACTTTTTCATCGCCGCGCAGCAACTCCAGGACGTACACGCCGAACTCCTCGCCAAGCTTGGCCTCGCCGACCGAGCTGCCGATCAGCGACGATTCCGGCATGACGCGCAGTTCCGTGATGTATTTGCCGAGTTCGTAGTGCTCGACCAGTTCCGTTGCCCGCGCATCAGGCAGCAGCCAGCGCCCGACCGTGAGCAGATAGAAACAGCCCGCCGCCATGCAGATCACGCCCAGCGTGGTGAATTCGAACATGCTGAAGCCCGGGTGGCCCAGGTCTTTGGCCATGCCGTTGACCAACAGGTTGGTGGACGTGCCAACCAGCGTGCAGACGCCCGCCATCTGGGAGACGTAGGACAAGGGGATCAGCGCTTTGGAGGCGGACATGCCGATATTGGCGGTGGCCGCGATCACGATCGGCATCATGACCGCAACGACGGCCGTGTTGTTGACGAAGGGCGCAATCACCGCCAAGACGCCGAACAGCAGCAGCAGAAAGACCGTGGGAGAGCGGGCGCGGCCGAGCAGATTGCCGATGCCCGACAGCGCGCCGCTGTTCTGCATGCCTGCCGCCAGCACGAACATGGCGGCCACGGTGATGGTGGCCGAATTGCTGAAACCGCTGAGCGCCTGCCCCGGCGTGACCAGCCCGGTGAGGGCGAGGCTGGCCAGCACCAGCAGCGCGACGGCGTCCATGCGCAGTTTCTCGGTGGCGAACAAGGCGATCGCGGCCAAGGCAATGAACAGAACCACGGTGATGTCAACAGTCATGCTTTAAGGCTCCCGCTATTTGAGGTCTCCCCAACTCTCCGGAGTTTGAAGAACTCGGCAACGGGTGGCAAGCGCCCGGCGTGTTTTCAGCGGGCGGTGTTGTACCTGCGGTGAACGACGAGGGTTGCACTGGGTCCGGTGGTCAACATTCGATAATGTTGACGGCCAAACCGCCCAGCGCGGTTTCCTTGTATTTGGTGAGCATGTCGGCGCCGGTCTCGTGCATGGTTTTGATGACCTGATCCAGGCTGACGTGATGGGCGCCATCGCCATGCAGGGCCAGCCGCGCCGCATTGATGGCCTTGACCGCGGCAATGGCGTTGCGCTCAATGCACGGGATCTGCACCAGTCCGCCAACGGGGTCGCAGGTCAGACCGAGGTGATGCTCCATCCCGATTTCCGCCGCGTTTTCCTCATGGACGGCCAGCGCCCACAGATTGACTCAATCCATCAGGCGCAGCGGGTCGCCTGAATCCGTATCAAACGCGTCAAGACGTTCGGCCAGCTGCGCGGCGCGGCGCCTGGCAGACCGACGTGGCCCTGATCGACGATCTGGCCGCCGATCTTGAAGGGCGCCATGACCGTTATGCGGTGCGTGCATTGTCGCGGTTCCCTTGCAGCCTGAAATCCAGCGCCGTATCCTGGTCGCTTGCCGGAAAGAGGAGTCCGGCCACCCCGCCATCCAGGCTTTTATAGAGACGATTCAAGACGGCGTGCAGGCCCTGTCGCCGAGCCTGAAAAAAGCGCCGGAATTCCCGCTTTAATGGTTTTTCGTGTTCATGGGAAATGCGCTGAAACCCAATCGGGACGCGGCATTTTGGCGGTTTTTGTTTTACAGATAAAACCCTAAGGGTTTCTACCTAAATCTAATTGGTATCCAGCTGTGACGGCCAATGAGTACTTGTCATATAGTTTTAAAAGCGCGGCTTTTTTTAGGTCTTTTTCAGAACAAAATCGCGTATCCATTCCCGGTCAAGCCGCTCGCGATCGCGCTTGACCCCGGGCAGCCGCATTTCGCGGCGCCTCAATCAGGAGTAAATAATGAAACGTCGTGAATTTTTAGGCAGCGCCGCTGCCCTCGCCGCTGCGTCGAGCCTGCCGGGCTTTGCTTCGCTGGTCCATGCCCAAGGAAAAGGCCAACTGGTCTTCCTGACACCTGCGTCGTATTCGTTGGCATTTTCTCCCGTGCTGTATGCCTCGGCCAACGGCTATTTCGCCAAAGAAGGCGTGGACGTCAAGATTGAAGCAGGCCGCGGCGCCGCCCAAGTGGTGCAGCTCGTTGCCGCCAAGCAGACGCAGGCTGGCCGGACCGGCGGTGCGAACTACATGATGGCGCGGGTCAACAATAATGCGCCGGTGATTTCGATCGCCACCATTGCCCAGCGTTCACCCTTCCTCGTGATTTCTTCAAAAGAAGCGCCGATCCTGACGCCCCAGGACATGGTTGGCAAGACCATCGGCATGCAGTCGGCCGGCGGTTCGATGGAAGCCACCCTTGACCTGATGCTGATGCGCGAGAAAATCGATCTTAAAGCGCTGCGCCGCGAACGCGTGGCGGACTC
Source organism: Pigmentiphaga sp. (assembly GCA_041678365.1). Lineage (GTDB taxonomy): Bacteria > Pseudomonadota > Gammaproteobacteria > Burkholderiales > Burkholderiaceae_B > Pigmentiphaga. The sequence goes on from JBAYOI010000188.1 coordinate 4,967, forward strand.
GGCCGCCTCGTTCGGCATGATCGAAGCAAAGCGCGTCCATGGCTTCCTGGGCAATACCAGCGCCGCCACGCGTTTGGTCGCTCAAAACTATCCGGTCGCCACCTTCCCGATGGACGACGGCATTCCCGGCCAGGTCTATGTGGCTGAAGAGTCGGTGCTGGCTGAAAATAGAGACAGCTACGTCGCCTTCATGCGCGCGGTCTACAAATCGGTCCGCGAATTGATCGACATGGACGACGCCGGTTTGCAAAAAGCGGTCGAAGTCATGCGCGGCCGTTTCAACATCCCCGGTTCGGACAACCTGCCGGTCGCGTTGGCCGACATGCGCGCCAACCGTGCGCTGTGGACGACCGAAGACCCGACCAAGGTGCTGCGTCACGGCGAGAAGCACTGGGAAGAGGCGGAAGCCTTGCTGCGTGAAGCGGGCCTGCTGAAGAACCCGACCACGAAGCCGCTGTACACCAATGATATCTGGGAGGCCGCCAATGGCTGAAGTCGCCCAGGGCGCCGCCGCCGCTTCGGCGGTGGTTACGCTGAATAATGTCTCGAAGCGCTTCGAGACCTCCTCCGGGACGGTGCAGGCGCTCAAAGACATTCAACAAAGCATTCAGCCGGGCGAGTTCGTCGGCATCGTCGGTCCGTCGGGCTGCGGCAAGTCCACCTTGCTGCGGATCCTGTGCGGGCTGGAGAAGCCGACGGAAGGGGCGGTCGTGTGGGGCAAGGGAGAGGAGCCGCGGATGGGCGTGGCCTTCCAGGACCACCGCCTGCTGCCCTGGCTGAACATCGAGCAGAACATCGCGCTGACCAAGCTGATGCGCGGCAAAGCCTCGTCGGCTGATCTGGAGCAGGCGCGTGCCTTGTGCAAGCTGGTCGGCCTGACCGGCTTCGAGAAGCGCAGCCCGTCCGAGCTCTCCGGCGGGATGAAGCAACGGACGTCGGTGGCGCGTGCGCTGTTCAC
>JBAYOI010000189.1:0-5852 GCA_041678365.1 Pigmentiphaga sp.
ATCCCAGGAATCCCATTCGCCCGCTGCTTGCGCAGACAGACGTTTCTCAGGTTGAGGAAAGCCGGAACCGCCTTGCTGCTGATCCGCCATCCAATCCCCCTTGAATCCCCTTGACCAAGCCTTATCTGTATCTAGACCGTGGAACACAGAACGGTGAAAACACCATTTCAACAGGCGATGCCCGATGACTGATGAGCCCCTGGACTGAAGGATCACATTGCTGGCCCGCTTTTCGTTCTTTCCAAAAAAGCGCTGCCACTCTACAGAAGAATTACTTAAGCAATATGACTCGAGCTTCCACACCTTGAAGCCATGACTTGGGTTTTGCAACCCAAAGTCCTCAGTACCCGCTCAACATTGTTGAGTTACAACAATTTCTTGGGCCCAGGCTATTCCGCATCAAATTCCGATCCGCACTCCCCGCCACGTATGTCCGTGTCTGGTGCGCATCGATTTGGAGTTATCTAAGCCTAAAATTCCGCCCAAAAAAATCATCAACCGAAAAGCAGTCAACTAAAAGCCGCCAACACAGGCAGCTTGGCAATGCCACTCAGCCAACCAGCGCTTGAATCAAGCCACGATCTACCAACTAGATCAAGCTGCTTTTTTCGCGCTTTTTCCGGCTAACGCCTCTAAAAATGGGTCTATTTCGACAAACTGCAGAATTATAGCGATATTCCCAATCGTAAGCAAACAAATTGACCCTTTTTGTCTGCAATCCGCAGCGGCTTGCTGCTGCCTTTGCCAACCCCGCCCATTCCATTCAATGACAGTGCTTTCGCCCCAGGATCATTTCATGGCAATGAACTGGGCAGAATTCTACTGGATTTCCCTAGGCTTGCTCGATAACGCCGGTGGCCGGTGTTGTTTCTCGCACGATCCCGCTGAGATTTTCCGTCAAGCTATGCACAGATAGTTTTTTATCCATGCTTTTTAAGTATGACTTATCCCCAGCTTTACCAACGCGCTTCCAAGCCTTGTTTCAGCGCCTGAACCGGTGCCGGGTCATAGCGGCCTTTTCTGGCATAGATCAATAAATTCAGTGCAAACGGCAAAGACGCCCGCAATGAGAAATCAGCGGGTGCCAACTTCAATCGGTTGGGAATAATCAATCCAAGATGGCTATTTTTTTGAGCCATCAAATCCTCATGGCCACCAAGATATTTCACTTTCATCAGAGGAGAATCCGCCTCCAGTTGATGAGATAAAAAATCATCTTTGTCAGCCCAGGCCAGCCAGTCCACGGACTGAAGATCAATCGACGACCCCGGTGGATAGACCTTTTCATTTAGATAGAGCCCCCACGGGAACTGGCCCTGAAACACAAGCTCGATCTGTTCATTGGCCCATTTTTTATCCTGAGCCAGAAGGATATCCAGCTCCCCTTGCATCAATGCCTCAAATCCTTGATCAGCATCCAAAATTATTGATGATTCAATTTCTAGACCATTTGATTCATGAACCGCATCATGAAAAGCGGTCAGGGGCCATGACGTCCAGTACTTGGTACGGCCATAGTTGATCAGACCGTTATTTCCCCGATCTTGACCAAAGGGATTGTCAAGAATGTTGTTGTAGTCGGCAATCAGCTTTCTTATTCTCTGGTAGAAACGTTTTCCTTGTACCGTCAATTCAATACCCGATTTGCTGCGAATCAACAGCGTTTGTCCCAATTCGGCTTCCAGCGCTTGAAGCGCCCTGCTCAGCACCGGTTGGGCAACTTGCAAGGCCCGCGCGGCGGCACTGATGCCGCCTTGTTCAACAATGGTCTTGAAATAGTTGAGCTGCTTGATATCCATACTTACTCACAGGTTTTCCGAATCATATACCTTTACGCTATCCATAGAACAACACCATTGTGTATAAGTTGAGATTTTTCACGGAAACGCCATTTTCTCGCTTTCTTTTTAAGCCAGTAGGTAACAAGATATTTCTCAATAGATTTATCCACAGAAGCTAGTACTCACTTCCATCAGCCATGTCCCCTCGGCCTTCAGGCCGAGGTCAAGCGAGGCCGTGTTCATACGGCGCCGAAGGTGTCCCCGTGTTGTGGCGGGAAAGTTCCCGACTTCAGGGAGGAGTGACTCACAATAAAAAAAGCGGCCCTCTGCAAAAGGCCGCTTTTTTCACAAGGCGCTGCAAAAACTTGCAGCGGAAAAATTGGTCTAGTTGGACTCCAGGATGTCTCCCAGGCCTTGTTTCTCAAGCAAGGAAGATAAATGCTCCCAGCCATGAAAATCAATGATCAGCTGCCCTCTCTCCTTGCTGCCGAGCTTGAACGCCACCTGGGTTCCCAGCCGGTCAGACAGCGCTTCTTCAAGGCGGAGCACATCACGCGACTTTTCCTTGCTCTTCCGGTTTGCCAGAATTTGATCCGCTTCCAATGCCCGGCTCACCAGCTTTTCCGCCTCCCGGACAGACAGCCTTCTTGCAATGATCTCATTGGCCAACTGGATCTGGGTCGCCGCATCCACCGCCAATAAAGCCCGCGCATGACCCATGTCCAGGTCTCCGGCCAACAACATGATCTGGACCGGTCCGGCCAGGTTCAAAAGCCGCAGCAAGTTGGACGTGGCGGACCGGGAGCGGCCAATGGCCTTGGCCGCCTGCTCGTGCGTCATGCCGAACTCGGCAATCAACTGCTGCACGCCTTGCGCTTCTTCCAGCGGATTCAAGTCTTCACGCTGGATATTTTCAATCAATGCCATCAGGGCCGCATGTTCATCGTCAACCTCGCGGACCAGAACGGGCACCTCCGCCAGCGCCGCCAGCTGCGCAGCGCGGAAACGGCGTTCTCCGGCGATGATTTCAAACTTGCCCTGCGCCACACTGCGAGCCAGGATGGGCTGCATCACCCCCTGGTTTCGGATGGATTCAGCCAGATCCGCCAACGCCCCTTCATCCATGCGCGTCCGGGGCTGATACTTGCCCGGCTGCAACTGCTGGATTTTCAGCATCAGTACCTGTTCGCCGCCCAGTTCCTTGTTCTGGGATTGGCCCAATGCGCTGACGGCGGGCATATCCGCGCCCAGCAGGGCATCCAGGCCGCGTCCCAGTCCCTTGGCTTTTTTCGGCGTTTTTGCGGCGGCAGTTTTCGTGGCAGGTTTTGTTGTCATAGCTAAGAATCTTTAAAGCGCATCAACGCGCTTAATCATTTCCTTTCCAAAATCCAAATAGGCTTTGGCCCCTTTTGCGCCCGGATCAAATACCACGCCCGGCAAACCATAACTTGGCGCTTCGGCCAGACGGACGTTGCGCGGAATGACCGTTTTGAAGACCTTGTCTCCAAAGTGCGCCTCCAATTGCGCCGAGACCTGCTGCTGAAGCGTCACCCGCGGATCGAACATGACGCGCAACAGGCCGATGATGGTCAGGTCCGGATTGAGGTTGGCATGAACGCGCTTGATGGTGTTCACAAGGTCTGAGAGCCCCTCCAGAGCGAAATATTCGCACTGCATAGGGATGATCACCCCATGGGCAGCGGAAAGCCCGTTGAGCGTCAATAAGGACAGCGCAGGCGGGCAATCGATCAAGACAAAGTCGTACTGCTCCGATACGGCATCAATCGCGGCTTTGAGCCTTTGCTCCCGTGACTCCAATTGCACCAGGTCAATTTCCGCGCCGGATAATTCCCGATTGGCAGGCAACACGTCATAGCCCGCCTCTTCCGCGTGAATGCGCGCTTCCTCAATCCCGGCATTACCAATCAGCACTTCATACAGACTGTTTTCCAAACCGTGTTTGTCAATCCCGCTCCCCATGGTGGCGTTCCCCTGGGGATCCAGATCGATCAGCAGCACACGCTGTTTATGCGACGCCAGGCTGGCGGCCAGGTTTACGGCCGTGGTCGTTTTTCCGACACCCCCTTTCTGGTTGGCGATGCAAAACACCCGGCAGGGTCCGCGCTTGACCGGTTTTTTATTGTCAGCGCGCGCGTTTTTTTTCTTCAACAAAGCCATGCATTACCTATTCAATTGAACTCGTCTCAGACTGCTCGGATTTTCTTTTCATCCACACCAGGCAACGCTGTGCGGAAAGCCTCGGCACCATCAAGCGCGTGATTTCCTCAACTTCCCAGACCCCCTGATCCTTCAAGGCTTCAATTTCATCTTCCGGCGTCATGCCTTTCATTGCCACCAGAATGCCTTGATCCTTGACCAAGCGACCGGACAAGGCGGCAAAGTCCTGCAAAGAAGCAAAGGCGCGGGAAGTCACGACGTCATAACTGGCGTCCTGCTCCGCTTCCACCCGCCCATGAATGGCTTTTAAATTGGGAAGTTTCAACACACTGGCCATCTGCCGGATGAACGCCACTTTCTTTTCAACCGCATCAATGCAGCTCACTTCCCAATCCGGCCGAACAATGGCCAGCACAATGCCAGGCAAACCTGCGCCCGACCCCACATCAAGAATCCGCGCGGACGACGCCGCCAACCGCGCGGCAAACTCAGGGATGATGGCCAAGCTGTCCACAATGTGATGGAGCAGCATCTGCTCAGGGGATCGAATGGCGGTCAAGTTATAGGTTTTATTCCACTTGATCATCTGCGCCAGGTAATTCAGCAGCAGATCGATTTGATCCGTGGTCAAGGGCAGCCTCAGCTCAGCGCAATCCGATTCAAGCTGTGCAGCGAAAACGCCTCCGTGGAAGGGCAAGGATGAAATTGGCTGAACCACTACGGTGTTTCCTCACGATTATTGAGCGCTTTCCGTGCCCCATGCTTCCGTTTCAAGTGAATCAGCAACAGGGAGATGGCGGCGGGTGTCACACCGGAAATACGCGAAGCCTGACCCAAGGTGGCAGGCTGCTGGGCCTTCAGCTTTTGACGCACTTCAAACGACAGACTCGTCACCTCATCGTAGTCCAGACCCTGCGGGATCACCGTGTTCTCATAATGAGACTGACGTTCGATTTCCGTCTGCTGACGTTCGATATAGCCCGCATACTTAACCTGGATTTCAACCTGGCTGGCAACGGAGGGCTCCTCAACGCCCGGACCTGCCCAAAGGCTGCCATCAGCGCGGCTGGCTCCCATCAAAGCGGGATAAGACACATTGGGGCGCTTCAGCAGATCATAGAGAGAATACTCCCGTTCAATGCCTTTGCCCAATACGGGTTCGGCATCTTCCCTGGACAGTATCTTTGGATTCACCCAAGTCCGCTTCAAGCGCTCGATTTCCTGAGCAATACCATCTCGTTTCCGGTTGAAGGCATCCCAGCGCGCATCATCCACCAGACCGAGTTGTCTTCCGATTTCAGTCAATCGCAAGTCCGCATTGTCCTCTCTCAGACTCAAGCGATACTCAGCGCGCGAGGTAAACATGCGGTAAGGTTCAGTTACACCTCGTGTCACAAGATCATCCGCCATCACGCCCAGATACGCTTCATCCCGCCGGGGCGTCCAGGCGTCCAGTTCCCGTGCGGACCGCGACGCATTGATACCTGCCAGCAAGCCTTGAGCCGCCGCTTCTTCATAGCCGGTTGTTCCATTGATCTGGCCGGCAAAGAACAAGCCTGAAATGGCTTGGGTTTCGAATGTTGCCTTCAGGCCGCGGGGGTCAAAGTAGTCATACTCGATGGCATAGCCTGGCCGCAAGATGTGGGCATTTTCCAGGCCGGGCAAGGAATGGATCAGATCGAGCTGAACGTCAAAAGGAAGACTGGTGGAAACGCCGTTGGGATAGAACTCATTGGTCGTCAGGCCTTCTGGCTCAAGGAAAACCTGGTGAGAAGGCTTATCCGAGAAGCGATGAATCTTGTCTTCAATAGAAGGACAATACCTTGGCCCCACCCCTTCAATAACGCCAGTGTACATTGGGGAACGATCCAAGCCGCGCCGAATGATTTCATG
>JBAYOI010000190.1:0-5852 GCA_041678365.1 Pigmentiphaga sp.
ACTCATAATCCGTTGGTGCAGGGTTCGACTCCCTGGGGGCCCACCAATAAATCAAGGGCTTATGCATCTGCGTGAGCCCTTTTCGTTTGGGCGATGCAAGGTCTTCGCGGTGTCTTGTGGTGTTGGTATAGTTCTCACATCTTCATCAGCAGGAATCCATGGTCGCCACCGTCATCCTCGGCATGCTCTGCGTGCACCTGCTGTGTTTTTGTGCGATGTTCTTGCTGATCAGCACCCGGCTGAACGGCAAGAAAATGGGCACGGACATCTTTGCGCTCGGCAACCTGCTGCTGGGGCTGGCTTATCTCTTGCAATTGCTGGGCGGACCGCCAGGCTGGAGCCTGATAAGCGTGGTCAACCATACGCTCACGCTCTGTGCGCCGGTCACCTATGTGTTGGGGGCGCTGCGGTTTTTCAATCGGCCGGTGCCGGTGCTGCAACCGCTGCTGACATTGGCCGCCGTTTACATCGTGGTTCAGATCGTGGTGCAGGCGGTATTCGGCACCGAGGCGCGCCATGCTTTGCTGGCCGCTTCCTGCGCCTTGTTGTTTCTTGGCATGACGGCCGCCTTGCTGTATGGCACCTTCACTTTTGCCAAGGACTTGCGGGTTGAAATGATCGCATTTGCCGTGTTGGTCGGCGGGATCTGTTTTCTGAATGCGGCCAAGGTCTATTTGATCCTGGCAGGCGGTCTTCCGGCGCTGGACATGAACAGCCGCTTCCAGACGGCCTTCTATTTATATATGTCCTTTCTGGGGACGGTCTTGCCGCCCAGCACGGTCTGGCTGGTGTTGCGGCGTCTCACGGATGAGCTTCGCGCGACGGCCGCGCATGATCCGCTGACCGGTCTGTTGAATCGCCGTGGGTTGATGGACGGGCTGGATGCCCACTTCCGTTCACGCGGAGCTGGCGCGGCCCATCTATTGATTGTGGATGTCGATCACTTCAAGCAGATCAACGATAGCCATGGACATAAGATGGGCGATGTCGTGCTGAGCCGTATTGCGGAGGTGCTCAAGACCACGGCGCGGCGGGGGGACCTGATTTGCCGCTCGGGCGGGGAGGAGTTCGTAGTGATTGCACTCGGTACCGACCGGGCGGGTGCAGCCCAGCTGGCGGATCGTATGCGCGAAGCCATTGCGCAAAGCGAAGTGCCGCTTGGCGCTTCAACCGGCGTGATTCGTTACACTGCTACGATTGGGGTGTCGGAAGGCCTGACTGGTACGCTCGCTTTTGATGAAACCATGCAGCAGGCCGACGCCGCCCTCTACCGGGGCAAGCAGGCGGGCCGCAACCGGGTGGAGTGGGCGCAGACGCTGCCGCTGGCTCCGCCACTCGGCCGGGTGCATCAGCACGTCACCCAGGCGCACGGCTAGGCGAGCCTCACCGATTAATTGGAATACCGAGTTGATGACGGAACAGGATATGGAACGGGATGACCCCCGCCCGGAGGCGCCTGAGCCACCGGCGGATGGAGAATGCTGCGAAAGCGGCTGTGATGTTTGCGTGATGGATTTCTACACGGAAGAACTGCACGCCTACCGGGCCGAACTGGCGGCGTGGGAAGCCCGGCAGGTGCAAAGAAAGCAGGACTGAGACGCCCCGAAGGGGCCTTTTTTGCCGCCGGGCCGTCCCAAGGCAAAAAACGCCCCCCTGGGGGGATGAGCCCGGACACGGAGAAGTCCTTGAGGACTGCTTCGTGCCTGATGAATCCGAGCGGCTTGCAAGCCGCGAGGTGGATGCGACGGCGCGTAGCGCCTAGCGTGGGGGCCTTTTTGCCGCCGGGCCGTCCCAAGGCAAAAAACGCCCCCCTGGGGGGATGAGCCCGGACACGGAGCAGTCCTTGAGGACTGCTCCGTGCCTGGTGAATCCGAGCGGCTTGCAGGCCGCGAGGTGGATGCGACGGCGCGTAGCGCCTAGCGTGGGGGCATTTTTTCTCAGCGGAGCGGAAAGCCGAGCTTGCGCAGCACGCTTTTCAGTACGTCGCGGCCGGTCAGGGCTTCCGGCCCCGATGCCCGTTTCAGCGAGTGCCGTTCCCAGTTGCCGCGCGGCGTCATGCCTTCTTTTTTGTAGAAGGTTTCCATCGTTTCATTGTATTGATCCACGTGCTCGCGCAATTGGCTGGCATCATATTGTTCATGGTGCAACACCGTCTGCAAGGGCAGGCGCGGCTTGATGGATGCGGGCTTGGCCGGATCCGGGTAGCCGACCGTCATGCCGAACACCGCGAACACTTTTGGTGGCAGGCCCAGTTCCGCCGCGACTTCCGCCGGATGGTCACGCATGCCGCCAATGAAGGTCAGGCCCAAGCCCAGGGATTCCGCGGCAATGGCGGCGTTTTGGGCCGCCAGCGCGGCATCCACCGATCCCATCAGGAAGAACTCGAGGAAATCCGTGCCTTCGACCGGCATGTTCTGCTGGGCGCCGAGGGTTTCCAGGCGGGACAGGTCAGCCAGCCAGAGCAGCAGCACCGGGCAGTTGGCAACGTGGGCCTGGCCTTTGGCCAACTGGGACAGACGGGCCTTGCGTTCCGGGTCGCGGATCGCAACCACGCTCCAGACCTGCAGGTTGGACGAGGTGGAGGCGGATTGTCCGGCGGCCACCAGTGTATGAACGGTTTCATCGTCTACCGGTTGATCGGAAAAGGCGCGGACGGAGCGGTGGGCCAGCAAGGTGTCGAGGACGGGCGTGGGCCGCAGCGGAGGTAGGGCGTCAAGGCTGCCATAACGCTCACGCAACAGATCTTGGGTAGAAGCTGAAAGGGAATTCATGTAAACATCTCTCACAGACAGGGGAAAAGAGTGCCTTGCCCGCCTTGCCGTTCACGGCGAAGCTTGCGTTGAGGCCAATAGCTAATAGTAGTGGTCTGAAGCCGGACTGCCAACAATCCTGTCCCTTGCGTTGAGCAGTTGCTGTTACAGTTGTACCTTGCACAGGACCTGAAAGAGCAAAAAGAAACGATGAATCCCCCCTTGTTGTCCGCCCGTCTTGTCGTGCGCAGCCTGTTGCTGTTGTTTCTATTGGTTGGAGCCTATTTTTTCAGCGGCTTCCTGATTCCGGGTCTGGCGGCGCTGATTATTGGTTTCGCCAGTTGGCCCTTGTATGAACGATGGCTGAGGCTGTGTGGCGGTCGCACCACCCTGGCCGCCAGCGGGGCGCTGATCATTATTGTTGTGGGCTTGATCGTTCCCGCCGCGTTCGGCCTTTCCTACGCCATCAAGGAAGCGGGCAACTTCATTCGCTGGCTGCTTGAGGCCAACCGGGATGGCCTGGCGGTGCCGGAGTGGATCGCGGCGCTGCCGCTGTTCGGCGAGCGCCTGGGCGGCTATTGGCAGGAACACCTGGGCGAGCCCTTGGCCATCGGGCAGTGGGTGCAACTGATCAGCGGCGAGCACCTGGGCAATATTTACCGGGTGGCGCTGTCCACCACCGGCAACGTCTTTCATCTGGCGTTGACGCTGCTGTTCATGCTGATCATCCTGTTCTTCATCTACAAGGATGGCAAGCACATTGCGCGGCAACTGGACATCCTCGGCGCACGGATGCTGCCCGAGCACTGGTTCCGCTTTTCCCGTGTCGTGCCCGCCACCATCAATGCCACGGTTGTCGGCATGGGGCTGATTGCCATCGGCGAGGCCATTGTGCTTGGCATTGCCTACTGGATTGCCGGGGTGCCGTCGCCCGCGCTGCTCGGGCTGATCACCGGCTTCATGGCCTTGATCCCCGGCGGCGCGCCGCTGTCCTTCACGCTGGTTTCCCTCTACCTGGTTTTTTCAGGCAAGGTGGTGGCGGGTATCGGACTGTTCCTGTGGGGAGCCATTGAGCTGTTCATCGTTGACAAGACCCTGCGGCCCAGATTGGTGGGGGGGCCGGTCAAGCTGCCGTTCCTGCCGACCTTCATGGGCCTGATCGGCGGGGTGCAGACCATGGGCATTGTCGGGCTGTTCGTCGGTCCGGTGCTGATGGCCTTGCTGGTGGCCATGTGGCGGGAATGGGTACGCGCCATCTCGGAGGAGAAGGTCGACGGGAACGAAACGCAGGACTGAGCGTTCCGTTTCCGCCCGGCGCGGTAGTGGGGCCCGTGTTGGCCCCAATACCGTGTAGGGGGTTGAGGCCTTAGACCAGTCCCTGCGCCAGCATGGCGTCGGCAATCTTGACGAAGCCGGCGATGTTCGCGCCGCGCACGTAGTTGACGCTGCCGTCATCGCGTTTGCCGTAGCGAACGCAGTTTTCATGGATGTCTTTCATGATGGCGCGCAGCCGTTCATCCACTTCGGCATGATGCCAGCCCAGCCGCAAGGCGTTCTGCGACATTTCCAGGCCGGACACCGCCACGCCGCCGGCATTGCTGGCCTTGCCCGGCGCATACAGCGTATTGCTGTTGATGAAGACGTCGATGGCTTCCAGCGTGGAGGGCATGTTGGCGCCTTCCGCCACGCACTTGACACCATTGGCGACCAGGGTCTTGGCGTCTTGTTCGTCCAGCTCGTTCTGCGTGGCGCAGGGCAGGGCGATGTCTGTTGGGAGATGCCAGGGACGCAATTGGCGGATGAACGCGATGCCCGCTTCACCGGCGAAGGTCTCCAGCCGTCCGCGCTGGACGTTTTTGAACTCCATGACTTGATGCAACTGCGTTTCGGTAAAGCCATCGGGCGCGTACAGCGTGCCGCCCGAATCGGACAGGGTGATGACTTGCGCGCCCAGGTCCAGGGCTTTCAGCGCCGCAAACTGGGCGACGTTGCCGGAGCCGGAGATGGACACCCGCTGGCCTTCGAAGCGCAGGCCGCGGCGGGCCAGCATCTGCTCGGCAAAATAGACGGTGCCGTAGCCGGTGGCCTCGGGGCGCATCAGACTGCCGCCAAAGGCCAGGCCCTTGCCGGTGAAGACGCAGGACGCGTCGTTGCCGAGCTTTTTCATCATGCCCGCCATATAGCCGACTTCGCGCGCGCCCACACCAATGTCACCGGCGGGGACATCGGTGTTGGCGCCCAGGTGGCGGTAGAGTTCAAACATCAGCGCCTGGCAGAAGCGCATGACTTCCGCGTCGCTCTTGCCTTTCGGGTCGAAGTCCGAGCCGCCTTTGCCGCCGCCCATGGGCAGGGTGGTCAAGGCGTTCTTGAAGGTCTGCTCGAAGCCGAGGAACTTCAGGATGGAGAGATTGACGGAGGGGTGAAAACGCATCCCGCCCTTGTAGGGGCCGATCGCGGAGTTGTGCTGGACACGGAAAGCCCGGTTGACTTGGGTCTGCCCTTTGTCATCCACCCAGCTGACGCGGAACTGGATGATCCGCTCGGATTCGACCAAGCGCTCCAGCAAGGCTTCGCGCGCATATCTGGGATTGGCTTGAATAAAAGGCCACAAGCTGATCATGACCTCTTTGACCGCTTGCAAAAATTCCGGTTGATGAGGGTCGCGTTCAGCGACCATCGCCAGGAAACTGTCCGGGGTGGCGTATTTCAACATGTGCTCCTTGAAGGGAGATAAAACGGAAGAAATATCGGGCTGGCGCCGACTGGGTACGATCGGAACGGTGGGTGCTTACGCTCAACACGATGAAAGCCGAGAGCGATATTTCACGAGATGTGCTTAGAGCAAGATCCGGGCCACTTTTTCAAATGGCAGGCAATGCACTAATCCAGGGCACGTTGTTTCACTACTGAACGATTGTAATCGTGTTTTGTTGCTGCTGGCTTGTTGGGCGAGCGAATTTCCCGATTTCCTGAAAATGCCCTGTTTTGGGTCAAAAACTCCCTAAATCAGGGCACGAAAAGCACCATTCTGGGGAATTTTAAGCATTGCTGTCGAGCGTGTCAGGTCAGGTATTTCCTGACGAGGTTTACCCTAGTGTCCTG
>JBAYOI010000191.1:0-5753 GCA_041678365.1 Pigmentiphaga sp.
ACGATAGGAGTTACCGGCAGTTGTTCAGCAACCCAACCATCGTCAAGGGCTTGTTCCAGGATATTCTGGACATGCCCTGGCTGGAGGAGCTGGACTGGGCCCGCCATGTACTGCTGCCGCGTGCATTACCTGAAGTGGACCTGTCGCAAGCGGATAACTTATTGGAGATCAAAACCATGCTGACCGATCACACAAGATCCTGGACCCATCAGTGGAAGACGGAGGGGCGCGTTGAAGGGCGAGCCGAGCTCCTGCACAAGCTTCTAACCCGCAAGTTCGGTCCCTTACCTGCCAACATCGAGCAACGTCTGAATACAGCCACCAGTGAAACCCTGGAAATATGGTCACTGAATCTGCTGGACGCCAAGCGTTTGGAAGAGGTCTTTGAAGCTTGACTGGGCTTCACGATAGCGGAGAGATATCTTGCTCCGGTCCACTGCTCCAAAGCTCGCTACACTGAAGGTTCTTGACCGCGCTCCTTGAACTGCCATGCCCTACCACGCTCTCCATGACCATCCGCCGCTGAAGCCCGCGTTCTGTGAACGCGAGTACAACAATCTGGCGCTGATTCCTGATCATCTGGAAGTCATGGCGCGGTGGAAGGCCGACGCCCAGTTGGCGCGGCGTACGCAAGCCGCGCAGTTGGATCTGCGCTATGGCCCAAGGCCCGGTGAAACGCTGGATTTCTTTCCGTCGCGGCGCCTGGGTGCGCCGTTGTTCGTCTTCATTCACGGCGGCTACTGGAAGGCGCTGGATAAGGCGGACTTTTCCTGGGTGGCGCCCGCACTGGTTGCCCGGGGCGCGGCGGTGGCCGTGGTGAACTACGGCCTGGCGCCGGAAACGCCGCTGGAAGCCATCACCTACCAGATGCTGAACGCACATGCGTGGCTGTATCAACAGGCGGCTGCGCTCGGGTTTGACGCCAATCGGATATTTACCGGCGGCCATTCGGCGGGCGGTCACTTGACCGCGATGATGCTGGGCGCGCGCTGGCAACAATGGCAACCGCAGTTGCCCGAACATCTGGTCAAGGGCGGGCTGGCCATCAGCGGCTTGTTCGATCTGGAACCGCTGGCCTATGCGCCCTTTTTATCCACACTCGGCCTGACGCCTGAGCGGATACGCACGCTGTCTCCCGCCTACTTCGTGCCGGACGAACCGCTGCCGCTGGTGACTGCGGTGGGCGGAGCGGAAACCAGCGAGTTCATCCGGCAGACCGAGATGATGAGCGTGCTGTGGAAGCATTCGATTGAAGAATGCTTGATTCTGGAAGGGCTTGATCACCTGGGGGTGTGCACTGCTTTGGGTGAGCCTGATTCGCGCCTGGTACAGGCCGCCTGCCGTTTGATGCGTTTGTGATTGATTCTGGGTTCGCGAGACATCGCGAGCAGAGCTCGCTCCTACGGAAGCGGGTGACCTGGCCTCTGTGGGAGCGAGCTTTGCTCGCGAATCGTGTCTTGCGAGACATTCGTGAGCAGAGCTCACTCCTACGAAAGCAGATGCCCCGGTCTCCGTAGAAGCGAGCTCTGCTCGCGAAAACGCCGCCAGGTTGAATCAACAATCAAGATTGACACCCCCTGCCCTGCCTCCCATGATGCCCTCATAAGAAAAGGAGGAGTCATGATCAAGGCAGGTAAAGCGCGTGGGTACCTTGGCTTGTGTTTGCTGATAGGCGGCACGCTCGCGGCGGGTCAGGCCCTGGCCCAAGACAAGTGGCCCAGCAAGCCGATTCGTTTCATTGTTCCGTATGCGGCCGGGGGCGGCACGGACTTTGTGGCCCGCACGGTGGCCAAAAAAATATCGGAGAACGTCGGGCAAGCCGTGGTGGTGGAAAACCGCGCGGGCGCCAACAGCATCATCGGCATTGACGCGGTGGCGCGCTCCGCCGCGGATGGCTACACCATCGGGCTCAGCACGGAGGCGGTGGTGGTCAATGAACTGATCGCCAAGGACCAGTTGTCCTATAACCTGGAAAAAGACCTGACCTGGGTGACGCAGTTGGTGGACGTGCCGTTCATCCTGGTGGCAAGCAAGAAATCCGACATTGCCAATATCAAGGACCTGATTGAAAAAGCCAAGGCCCGGCCCGGTGAGTTGACCTACGGTTCCACCGGCAATGGCAGCTCGCACTCCATGGCCATGGATCACCTGAAATCCATGACCGGCATTGACATGATTCACGTGCCGTACAAAGGCGTGGCGCCGGGCCTGGCCGACGTTTCCGGCGGGCAGATCGACATCATGTTCACCGGCTTGTCCAGCGGCATTCCGCTGGCGCAATCGGGGCGCGTCACGGCGCTGGGCGTGTCCAGCCCCGAGCGCTCCCCCAGCGCACCCGATACCCCAACCATTGCCGAGCAAGGCGTGAAGGGCTACAGCTTCCAGACCTGGTATGGCCTGGTGGCGCCCAGCGCAACGCCGCCCGAGGTGCTCAACAAGATCAATGAGGCCTTCCGCGTTGCCTTGCTCTCGGATGAGGTCAAGAAGCAGTTGGAAGGCCAGGGTCTGACGGTCCATCCGTCCAAACCCGATGCCTATCGCCGCACGGTGGAAGAAACCAAAGCGCGATTCGTGAAATATTCCAAGCAGTAACGCAGCAGGCTTTTCCCCTACCCGCTACAACAACGATTGGAGACATTCATGGTTAAAAAAGGTCATCACAGCCTGATTGCAGCCGCGGTGCTGGGCTCGCTGTTCGCTTCCGCCGCTGTGGCGAACGACAACTATCCATCCAAGCCGGTCCGTATCGTGGTGCCGCTGGCGCCGGGCGGCTCCAATGACGTGCTGGCCCGCATGCTGGCCGCGGACGTGTCGGCGGAATTCAAGGAAACCGTTTTTGTTGAAAACCGCCCCGGCGCCTCGGGCAATATCGGCACGGATCACGTGGCCAAGGCGGACGGCGATGGCTACACGCTGGGGATTGCGCCAAACCAGACGGTTTCGGTGAACCCCGCGCTCTACAACAACCTGCCGTTTGACGTGCAGAAAGAGTTGCGCGGCGTGACCTTGCTGGCCACCCTGCCGCAAATTCTGGTGGTTTCGCCGAAGGTGAAAGCCAACACCATTGAAGAACTGGTGGACTACGCAAAGAAAAACCCCGGCAAGCTGACCTTCGCCTCCGCGGGCGCGGGCAGTCCCCAGCATATGTCGGCCTCCATCTTCCAGAACCTGACCGGCACGGAGATGATCCACGTGCCCTACAAAGGCTCGTCGCCAGCCATGGTCGACGTGCTGGCGGGCAACGTCGACATCATGTTCTGCCCGGCCAATACCTCGTTGCCGCACGTCACCAGCAAGCGCCTGCGGGCATTGGGCATCACCGGCGATGAACGCCACAAGCAGATCCCGGACGTCCCCACCATCGCCGAGCGCGTCAAGGGGTTTGAAGGCGATATCTGGATCGGCATCGTGGCGCCCAAAAGCACGCCTGACCCCATTGTCGAGAAACTCAACGGCGCATTCATTCGCTCGATGAACAACCCGTCCAATCAGCAAAAACTGGCCGAATTGGGCATCACGACCCGCACTTCCACCCCCGCGGAGTTCGATCGCCTCATGGCCGAAGAAACCCAGATGTGGGCCCGAGTCATCAAGCAAAACCAGATCAAGGTGGATTAAGAAGGAAAGACATGTTGAACAAAACCCAGCAAGCTTTTGATGTGCCCTTGCCCAATCCGGCGTCGGATCGACGCTGGGGCAGCGACCTGATTGCGGAGCTGATCCGCAAGCTGGACATCCCCTTCATCGTCCTGACGCCGGGCGCCAGCTTCCGGGGCTTGCACGACTCCCTGGTCAACCATCTGGGCAACAGCAATCCGCCCATGCGCGTAGTGCTGCATGAGGAGCACGCCGTGGCCATTGCGCACGGCTACGCCAAAGTCACCGGCAAGCCGGTGGCGGCGGTGGTGCATTCCAACGTCGGCCTGATGCATGCCACGATGGCGATTTTTGACGCCTGGGCAGACCGCGTGCCGGTGCTGGTGCTGGGGGCAACAGGCCCGCTTGATGCCGCCAAGCGCCGTCCCTGGATCGATTGGCTCCACACCAGCCAGGACCAGGCGGCAATGATTCGCCATTACGTGAAATGGGATGCCCAGCCCAGCTCGGTGCCCGCCACGTTGGAAGCCATCACCCGGGCCTGGCGCACCATCCAGACCCTGCCGCATGGCCCCGCTTATGTCAGCATGGACGCCGAGGTGCAGGAAAGAGAAGTGCTGGAACCGGTGGTCTTGCCGGACCTTGGCCGCCACCAACCGCCCGCGCCGCCGGTGGCGTCCGCGCTAGCGATGAACCAGTTGGTGGAGACTCTACAGCAGGCCAAGCGCCCCTTGATCCTGATGGGCCGCATGGGACGTGGTGAACCCGCCTGGCAGGCGCGGCTTCAGTTGGTCGAACGCCTGGGCGCGGCGGTGCTGACGGACCTGAAGGCGGCTGCTTCGTTCCCGAATGAGCATCCGCAGCATGCGGCGGCGGCGGGCACCTTCATGGGAGAGGATGCGAAACAAATCCTCGCCCAGGCCGACGTGATCCTGAGCCTGGACTGGGTTGACCTGGGCGGCACGCTGAAGCAAGCGTTTGGCGGCCAGGTCAGCGCCACCGTCATCCAGGTTTCCATGGACCACCACATCCATAACGGGTGGAGCATGGATCACCAGGGCCTGCCGGTGGCCGATCAATTCCTGGCCTGCGATCCTGACGAAGTGGTGCAGCAGCTCAACGATGCATTGACAGCCGCCGCCAAAACGCCGTGGACTGAACCCCAGGAGCCGCTGGCACTGCATGCGCCCATGCCCGAGGGCCCGATGACCGTACAGCGCCTGGCCCACCACCTGTGGCTGGCGCTGGACGGCCAACCGGCTTGCCTGGCGCGCACACCATTGAGCTGGAACGGCGATTTCTGGCCGGTGCGCCATCCGCTGGATTATCTGGGTATTGATGGCGGCGGCGGCGTGGGCTCGGGTCCGGGCATGGCCGTGGGCGCGGCGATGGCCTTGGCGGGCACGGACCGTCTGCCGATCTCCTTGCTCGGCGACGGCGACTACCTGATGGGGGTGAACGCCATCTGGACCGCCGCCAAATACCAGATCCCGGGCCTGATCATCGTCTGCAACAACCGTTCGTTCTACAACGATGAGGTCCACCAGGAGCGGGTTGCCCGCGTGCGGGAACGGGAAGTCGCCAACAAGTGGGTCGGCCAGCGCCTGGATGATCCGGCGCCGGACCTGGCGGGCCTGGCGCGCGCCCAGGGCTTGATCGGAATGGGCCCGATCAGCGATGATGAGTCCTTGCAGCAGGCGCTCAAGTCCGCCATTGCTTCAGTCAATGAAGGCAAGTTCGTGGTGGTGGACGTCCATGTGGCCAGCGGCTACAGCCCGTCCATGACTTCCGGATTGACCAAAAGCTGATTTTTTCGCTGGGAATTCGCGAGCGTGCGCTCGCTCCTACAACAAAGGTAGCGGTGCATTTTGTAGTGACCGAGGTTCGCTCGCTCCTACGGCAAAGCAGCGGCGCATTTTGTAGGAGCGAGCGCACGCTCGCGAATCTCGTGAACCTAGCGAATCTTTACGCAGGAGTTTGAATGAAAAAGCAGGACATCCCCACCGGTATTTTGCCGACACAGAACGGTTTGTTTTACGGAGGCGCTTGGCACAAGCCGCAATCCGGCCAGTATCTGCCGACGCACAACCCGGCTGAAAACGAAGCCTTGATGGACGCCGCCCAAGCCAACACCGCCGACGTGGATGCCGCGGTGC
>JBAYOI010000192.1:0-5662 GCA_041678365.1 Pigmentiphaga sp.
ACCTGGCGGCGCTACCTGGCGGGCGAATCGGGGCTGCTGCACACGCCGACCGGCAGCGGCAAGACCCTGGCCGCCTTCGGCGGGCCCGCGCTGCAGGCGCTGGCCGACCCGGCTCCGTCCCGGGCCGCCGGGGAGGGTCCCCGCGTCTTGTGGGTCACGCCGCTGCGCGCGCTGGCCGCCGATACGACGCAGACCCTGGCGCAGGTGGTGGGGGATCTCGACCTTGGCTGGACCGTGGCGCTGCGCACCGGCGACGCCAGCGCGCGCGACAAAAGACGGGCAAGACAAGGCAAGGCCGACGTCCTCGTGATCACACCCGAATCGCTGGCGCTGCTGCTCTCCTACGCGGACGCCTCCTCGCGCTTTCGGGCCCTGCGCTGCATTGTGGTCGACGAATGGCATGAGTTGCTGGGCAGCAAACGGGGCGTGCTGCTGCAACTCTGCCTGGCCCGATTGCGGCAGCAGTCTCCAGGCGTACGCCTCTGGGGCCTGTCCGCCACGCTCGGCAACCTTCAGGAAGCCCGCGACGTCCTGCTGCCGCACGGGCCGGACAGTGCCTTGATCTCGGGCAGCAGACCCCGCAAGGTCACGCTATCAACCCTGCTGCCGGAACGAAGCCGGGGCTTGCCCTGGGCCGGACATCTGGGCCTGTCTCAACTCTCCGCCGTCTACAAGCGGCTTTTCCAGGTCCGCGCCAGTCTCCTGTTCACGAACACCCGCGCCCAGGCAGAACTCTGGCACCGTGCGCTGGAATCGATCTGGCAAGAGGATCCGGCCACCCTGGCGCTGCATCATGGCTCACTCGATCCGGCGCTGCGTGCCCAGGTCGAACAGGGACTGCGCAACGGCAGCCTCCGCTGCGTGGTGGCAACCTCCAGCCTGGACCTGGGCGTGGACTTTCCCGCCGTGGACCAGGTATTGCAGATCGGCAGTCCCAAGGGGGTGGCGCGGTTGCTGCAGCGCGCCGGGCGCGCCAAACACCGGCCCGGGGAGTCCGGCCACGTCCTCTGCGTCCCGGCCCAGGCCCTGGAACTGGTGGAATACGCCGCGGCCCGGCAGGCGATCGCGCACGGCGCCATCGAATCCCGGCCGCCGCTGCGCAATTGTCTGGACGTCCTGGCGCAGCATGCGGTGACCCTGGCGCTGGGCGGCGGTTTCGAGCCCGGCGCGCTCTACGCCGAGGTACGGACCACCCACGCTTTCGCCACACTCGATCCCCCCACGTGGCAGGCGCTGCTGGCCTTCATCGTGCAAGGCGGCAGCGCGCTGGCGAACTATCCCGAATTCCACCGTGTCCAGCGCGACGACGACGGCCTGTATCGCGTGCATGATCGCCGCGTCGCCCTGCGCCATCGTTTGTCCCTTGGCACGATTACCGCCGACGGCGCGCTGTCGGTGAAGTATCTGCGCGGCGGCGGCCTGGGCTCCGTGGAAGAAAGTTTTCTGGCGCGGCTGCGGCCGGGCGACCGTTTCCAGTTCGCGGGGCGCACCCTGGAACTGGCCAGACTGGAAGGCATGACCGCCTATGTGCGGCGCGCCAAGGGCGGCGATGGGCCCGTGGCAACCTGGCAGGGCGGCCGCATGCCGCTGTCCACGCAGCTTGCCCGCGAAGTGGAGCGCCTGTATGCGCAGCCCGGCGGCCACCCTGAAATGCGCACGCTCGAACCGCTGCTGCACATCCAGCAACAGGCCAGCGCCCTGCCGGCACCCGGCAGACTGGTGGCCGAACGCCACAGCACGCGGCGCGGCCAGCACCTCTTCCTTTTTCCGTTCTCGGGCCGCGCCGTCCATGAGGGCATGGCGGCAATGATGGCCTTGCGCTGGGGGCGCCTGCGCGCCAATACTTTTTCCTATGCCGTCAACGACTACGGCCTGATGCTGACCCTGGCCGAACCCGCGGACCTGGACGAAGCGCTGTTAAGACAATTGCTCGCTCCGCAAGACATGGCCGAGGATCTGCGCGAAGGCGTCAACCTAGGTGAACTCGCGCGCCGCCAATTCCGTGAAATCGCGCGCGTGGCGGGCCTGCTGACTCCCTCCCTGCCCGGCCGCGAGATGCGCTCGCTGCGCCAAGTCCAGGCCTCCAGCGGCCTGCTCTACGATGTCTTGCGCCGCTACGACCCCGGCCATTTGCTGCTGGCCCAAGCCGAACGCGAAGTCTTCGAATTCCAGCTGGAGGCGCCCCGGCTGCTGGCCTCCCTGCGGGATTGCGCGAGCCGCGAGCTGATCCTGTGCGCGCCACGCGCATTGACCCCGCTCTCGTTTCCACTCTGGTCGGAAAGCCTGCGCGGCCAACTCAGCACGGAAACCTGGCAGGCGCGCATCAAGCGCGCTGCCGAACAACTGGAGAAACGCTATGCCCGTTTCGCCTGACGGTTCGTTGACCCTGCAAATCGAAGGCGAAGACCTGGTGCTGCTCGGCGAACGCGCACTGTACTGGCCCGCCCGCGAACGGCTGATCATTGCAGACCTTCATCTGGGCAAGGATCACGTATTCCGGCAACTCGGCATCGCCGTGCCGCGCGGTGCGACGCGCGATGACCTGCATCGTCTCTCCGCCCTGATCGGCACCACGGCCGCAAAAGCGCTGTGGATCGTCGGGGACGTACTGCACGGGCCGATTGCGCAGGCCGAATGGCATGACACCTGGACGCAATGGCGCCAATCGCACGACCGGCTGGAGGTTGCGGCGCTCAGCGGCAACCATGACCGCGCGCTGAACGGCGCCGATCTCGGCTTGCGCGAACTGGGCGCGTCTTGTTGCGACGGCCCTTTTGTCTTTCGCCATCTACCGCAGGCCGATGCACAGGGCCGACACGTCATTGCAGGGCATATTCACCCGAAAGCCCGTGTGCCGGGCGTTCCGCGCCAGTGGCCCGCGTTCTGGCTGCAAGCGGGGATGACCGTGCTGCCCGCTTTCTCCGCCTTCACGGGAGGACAGCTCGTGCCCGCACAGCCGGGCCATGCGCTGGCGGTCTGCGTGGAAGGCGCCGTGCTCTGGGCGGGTTCATAACCCGCCCCCCGCCGGGTTCAGATCTTACCCTGCCCCAGCAAGGTCTTGACGTAGGCGCCCACCCCGGCCTGTACATCATGGAAAGGCTGCGTATATCCCCCCGTCCGCAGCTGAGCCAGGTCCGCCTGGGTATGGCTTTGATAGCGGCCCTTCAGATCCTCGGGGAACGGCATATAGCGAATCAGTTCTTGTTCCACGAGCTGCTCCAGCGACAGCGGCGCTTCGCCCGCCTGCTCCCGCAGGGTATTGACCACCGTGGACGCCACATCATTGAACGGTTGGGCCCGGCCAGTGCCGCAGTTGAAGATGCCGGAGACTTCCGGGTGATCCAGAAAATGCAAATTGACGTTCACCACATCGTCAATATAGATGAAGTCGCGCATCTGGCCGCCGTCCTCATAGCCATCCCAGCCGCCGAACAGGCGAACATAGCCTTCGGCCTGGTATTGCCGCATATTGTGATAGGCCACCGAGGCCATCCGCCCTTTATGCTGCTCCCGCGGACCATAAACGTTGAAGTAGCGCAGCCCCACGACCGGCGCCGTCAGGCTGGACCACTGCCGACGCAAGACCTGGTCAAACAGGAACTTGGAGTAGCCGTAGACGTTCAACGGGGATTCATTGGCCGGATCTTCCTCATAATTCGGACCCGCGCCATACACGGCCGCCGACGAGGCATACAGGAAAGGCAGCCGGTGCTGCTGGCAATATTGGAAAAGCTCCAGCGTGACGCGGTAGTTGTTATCAAGCATGTATTGGCCATTACGTTCGGTGGTATCCGAACAAGCCCCTTGATGCAGGACCGCCTCCACGCGTGGCAGGCCTGAACTGTTCACCCAGCGCCGGAACTCATCTTTGTGCATATAGTCGGCAATCTGGCAATCCACCAGATTGACGAACTTGTCTCCCTCGGTCAGGTCATCCACCACCAGGATATCGGTGATCCCGCGCTGGTTCAGTCCTTTGACCAGGTTGCTTCCAATAAAACCGGCCCCACCGGTAACAATTATCATCTCAATTCTCCTGCCGCCGCACAGAGCCACTCTCTGGGCATCCTCCCGGCTCGCATTCGCTTTGAACGCGCCAGAGGAGGGCGGAATATGCCAAGAGTTTAAACCGGCTTCCGGTTTGACACGCAAAGCACTGTACGTATAATCAGTAGTTTGTATTCACTTCGCCCATCAAGCAGGCGTATTCACCATGCTACAGTTGGGCCTCCCCCTGCCTGAACTTCCCCACTCCAACACCATGAGCGAATTCACATCATTAGAACTCTGTGCCGGCGCCGGGGGGCAGGCCTTGGGTCTGGAGATGGCGGGCTTTGAGCATTCCGCGCTGGTTGAAATTGAACCGCCCGCCTGCGCCACGCTGCGCCTGAACCGTCCAAGCTGGAACGTCATTGAAGGGGATCTACGCCAGTTTGACGCCCGTCCCTATGCAGGCATTGACCTGGTTGCGGGCGGTGTCCCGTGCCCGCCCTTTTCAAAAGCGGGCAAGCAGTTGGGCGCGGAAGATGAACGCGATCTGTTCCCGGAAGCCCTGCGCATCGTTGATGAATGCCGCCCCAAGGCCGTCATGCTTGAGAACGTGCGCGGCTTGCTGGACGCCGTTTTCCAGGACTATCGCAACAAAGTTGAGAAACAGCTCAAACAGCTCGGTTATGTGCCGGGCTGGAAACTGCTCAATGCCTCCGATTTCGGCGTCTCGCAGCTGCGGCCGCGCGTGGTTTTCGTGGGCATCCGCCAAGACCTGGCAGCGGACTTTTCATGGCCGGAGCCCGGCCTGGCCGAGCCGCCCACCGTGGGCGAATTGCTGTATGACCTGGTCAAGGCCAATGGTTGGATCGGCGCGGACCGCTGGCGCGAACAAGCCAATGCCATCGCGCCCACGCTGGTTGGCGGATCAAAGAAGCACGGCGGCCCTGACTTGGGCCCCACGCGCGCCAAAAAGGCCTGGGCGGCCCTGGGTGTCGATGGCATGGGATTGTGGGATGACGCCCCGCCCAAGGACTTTGTCGGCATGCCCCGGCTGACCCCGCGGATGACGGCGCGCATTCAAGGCTTCCCGGACGAGTGGGCGTTTTCAGGCAGGAAAACCGCGATGTACCGGCAAATCGGCAACGCCTTCCCGCCGCCGGTCGCCGCAGCCGTGGCGCGCCAGATCCACAAAGCCCTCAGCACACAACGGATATTCAAGATCGCATGATGGAACGTTTGCCCGAGTTTGTTGAAGCGCGAAAGGCCTTTCATGCCGAACTGTTGACCAGCACGCTGACCATCAACAGTGCTGGCGTGGTCAGCAACGCGGATGGCAATAACCGGGCCAGCGTACTCATTGCCAAGGGGATTGCCGATCTGCTGAAAGCGGAAACGCAAGGCGAACGCATTGCCGGTCAGACATCGGGAAACCAGTTTGAAGGCGCTTGCGCACGTTTCGTGCGCACCACCTTCTTGAAGCTGGGTCACCTTCGCCCTGGCATCTGGGACGTCCATCAAGTCTCGGGGCGCAACCGGCTCAAGATTGCCAGAGCTTGCGCAGGGCCAACCAGGGCAAACCGTTGCTGCACGCCAGCATCTCCTGCAAATGGACAATCCGCAGCGACCGCGCGCAGAACGCACGCTCGGAAGCCTTGAACCTCGTCCGCAACCG
>JBAYOI010000193.1:0-5590 GCA_041678365.1 Pigmentiphaga sp.
CCATCAGCGTATCGCCCACCTGCACATGGGCATGGATCCAGCTGGATACCGCGCCATCCGGCGCCTGCTCCGGCCCTTCCGCGCGGCGCACGGAAATTCTCCAGCTCTTGCCATCGGGCGCATCCGACAGACTGTACTGCCGCTGCTGGAAGACGTTCGGGCTCAACTCGACCACCACGGACACGTACTGGCCGGGCAGGAAGCTTTTCAGTTCGCCGCCGGGCACGGGCTCCAGTCTCAGGCTGACAATATTGTCGGCCTGCTGCACGCGTTCGGTCACGCGCATCGGCAGGCGCTGATCCGCCACCGTCCCGCTGCGATCATACAAGCGGCTCTCGGCCGCGATCAGCTCGCCCGCCAGCAGCCAGTAGGCTTCATCCCAGGCGGCAATCAGTTCCGGCGTGGCCGCGCTGCCAAGCACATCTTCAATGGCTTTCAACAGGTGACGGCCGACAATCGGGTAATGCGCGGGCTTGAGGCCGACCGACGCGTGCTTGTGCGCAATCCGGTTCAGGACCGGCGCCAGGGCATCGCTATTGCTGTAGTTGGCCGCATACGCGAACACGGCCGACGCCAGCGACTGCTGCTGCGAGCCATTGGCCTGGTTGCCCATATTGAACAGATTGGTCAGCCAGGGGTTCTCTTTGAACATCGACTCGTAAAAGCGGGTCGTAATGCTTAGACCGTGTTCTTTGAGGACTGGCACACTGGCATCAATATAAGGCCGGGACTGAAGGGACAACATGCAACGCTCCTTGATTTTGGAATTCAACGTTATGGCAGCCCTTACCCAGGCCGCAGGACGACAATCCGATGTCGTTGAACACATTCTATAAAACATGCATTTATTATGCAACTTTAAAATCAAAAAAAACGCCGCTGATTCCTGACCGGCCACTCCGTTCACCGTTGGTCCAACGGAATGAAAGAATCGATCCACATCAGGAACGGCGCCGGGCTATTGCTGAAAAAAGCATTGACAATCCATGTTAGGATGGATTGCAACCCTCACTCGGCAGGAATGAACCGTTTTCTCTTGATTTGAGATGCGCCAATGCGGCTAACTGATTACACCGACTACAGTCTTCGGGCGCTGATTTACGTGGCCGTCCATCCCAATGAACTGGTCACGATTCAGCAGATTGCCGATGCCTTCACGATTCCGAAAAACCATCTGGTCAAGATCGTGCAGCATCTGGGGCAAGCGGGCTATCTGCACACGCTGCGCGGACGCGGCGGCGGCATCCGGCTCGGACGGCCTCCGGCCGAAATCAATATTGGCGAAGTCATCCGCACCATGGAGCCGGACTTCGGGCTGGTTGAATGTTTTCGCCACCAAAGCCAATGCCTGCTGAACAAGGCCTGTGGCTTGCGCGGCATGCTCGGTGAGGCACTGCAAGCGTATTTTGACGTCCTGGATCAATACAGCCTGCAAGACCTGGTGGACAGTTCCGGCATGGAGGGCGGAACCGGTGCGCTGCCCGAAGGCGCCATCCTGCATGCCATCAACTTTGCACCGCGCCCCGCGGCCGCCCGTCCCGCCTCATCCTGACCGCGTCAGCAGGCCGCCAGCTCTTCCGCCAAGACCCTGACCAGCTCAGCCGCCGGCATTTCACGCGCCAGCGGCGCGCCCTGCCCCGCCCATTGCGCGGCGAACTCCTGCTTGCCCAGCTTCAGCGCAGCGGCATGCAATTGCTTCGCGGCGTCATAGGCAAACGGATAGGCATCGGCTTCCGGCCTTCCCGGTGCGTCTGCAAAAGCAATCAGCTCATTGACCATGCCGCGCGCCGGTCTCCCGGAAATCACCGCCGTCAAGCGGGTATGCGACGCGCGTTCGCTTTTCAAGTTGTGACGATAGTTGTCACTGGCCGCGGATTCCGGGCACAAAATAAAGGCCGTGCCCAACTGCGCCGCCGCCGCGCCCAACTCAAGCATGGCCCTGATCGAGCAGCCATCCATGATGCCGCCCGCCGCAATCACCGGCAAGCGGGTCTGGCGAACCAGCAACCGAACCAGCACCGCCGTACTCAGTGCTTCATCAGGCAGCGCGGGATCGAACATGCCTCGGTGGCCGCCCGCTTCTATCCCTTGCGCCACGATGGCATCCACACCCGCCGCCTCAATCCGGGCGGCTTCCTGGAGATTGGTAGCCGTGGCCACGGTATAACAACCGGCCCTGCGCAAGGCCTGGACCCGCTCACGTTCCGGCAAACCAAAATGAAAGCTGACAACGGCGGGCTTTTGCTCAAGCAGCATGTCGAACATTGCGCCATCAACTAGAAAGCTTTCATACAGGCTCTTGAGTTCAGTGGGCAGCGGCGCCCCGACCTGCTCGAACAGCGGCGCCAGGTGACGCAGCCATTGCTGCTCGCGCCGCGGGTCGCGCGGCACGCTCTGGTGGCAAAACACATTGGCGTTGAACGGCGCGGCCGTCTGGGCGCGCGTGCGCTCAATCATGGCGCGCGCCTGCGGCGCGGAGCAGGCCGCCATGCCCAGCGATCCCAAACCGCCCGCACTGGACACCGCCGCCGCCAGCTCGGCCGTGGACGTGCCCGCCATCGGCGCTTGAATGATGGGGTGCTTCAAGCCCAGACGCCGCATGAATTGCTCAGATGCCTTCACTGTCCTCTCCTACACATCAAGATAACGAAACTTACTTTTTATAGCTTACTTTTCTCCTGGCAAAACGTCCTGACGATATCCTTAACGCCAAGGTCCCGCCCTCACCCCGCCTTTCGCCCCACCCCCATTGACGGCCGGGCCGCCCCGCAGCGGGATTTACCCCCCGCTTTCTCCCTTTTGTTGACATGTATCAAGCGCCGCTCCGTTCATTTTGACGAGAATGGTCATGCGGCACAGCTGTTCCCCATGAACTTCCGGACAAAAACGCTATGGACAATACGTTGATTCCCATTGATTGGTTGCATTGGTCATTGGCGGCGGCGCCGATTCTCATTCTGGCCTTCCTGCTCGTCAAACTACGCTGGACCGCGCAGCAGGCCGGCACCACAGGCATGTTCGTTGCGGCCGTGATTGCGCTGGCCGTTTTCCGCACGCCCCTTGAAACCCTTGCCGTGGCAGGCGCCAAAGGCGTCTGGGACTCCGCCTCCATTTTGTTCGTCATCTGGGCGGCGCTTCTGCTCTATCACATCATGAAGAAAGCAGGCGGCTATGAAGCGCTGCGCCAGGGCATCGTCAGTTTCAGCCGCAATGAGCTGTTCATCGTGGTGGCACTGGGCTGGGTCTTCACCTCCTTTCTTCAAGGGATTGACGGCTTTGGCACGCCCATCGTGGTGGTGGCGCCGCTGCTCGTCGCCATCGGCATGCGGCCCGTCTATGCGGTGGCCATTCCGATCATCGCCCATATCTGGGCCAAATTCTTCGGCACGCTCGGCGTCGGCTGGCTGGCCACCCTGCAGGTGGTTGATCTTGACGCCGCCACCATCACCGCCACGGCCTACCAATCCGCCTTGCTGATGATCATCCAGGTCGTGCTCGGCGGTTTTACCGTCGTCTGGATGTACGGCCGCGGTCCCGCCATCCGCCACGCGTGGCCGCTGGTCCTGATCATCTCCGCCATCCAGGGCGTTGGGCAGGTCATTGTTGCCTTGCTGGACCCGATCCTGGCCGCCTTCATTCCCGCCGCGCTCGCCATGCTGGCGCTGTATCCGCTGTCGCGCTGGCGCCGTTACGCCGAACCGTTCGAGATCAATGAGCGCCCGGCCATGCGCGCCAGACAGCAGCAGGATCTGGACGACAAGACCGCGCCAATGGGACTGCTGATGTCTTTCGTCCCGTATGCGCTGCTGACCGTCATTGCGCTCGGCTCCTCATTGATCACGCCGATTGAGAACGCCCTGCGCACGCTGACCGTCGGCCTGCCGTTTCCCGCCGTCACCACCGGCTATGAGATCATGAACGCGGCCGTTGAGCGTTACTCGGTCATGGCGCCGCTGACCAATCCCGGCGCCAGCCTGCTGGTCACGGCAGCCATCACCTTCCTGCTGTTCAATGCCCGCGGCTATTTCAAGGCTTGGCAAGCCGCGCATCCAGAGGAAAGCGGCGGCAGCATCTTGCGCAACCTCTTCAACAGCGCCGTGCCCGCCTCGGTTCCCATCATCGCCTTTCTCGTCATGGCCCGGATCATGGACCATTCCGGGCAAAACGAGGCCCTGGCCTATGGTCTGGCCGCCGTTGCGCCCGCCTATGTGTTCGCCTTCCTGTCCAACGGGATTGGCATCATCGGCGCTTTCACCACCTCCAGCAGCACTTCGTCAAATACCTTGTTCTCCGATCTGCAAGTCACACTGGCCAAATTGAACAATCTGCCGGTTGCCACGATTCTGGCGGCGCAGAGCGCCGGCGGCGCCATTGGCAATGCCATCGGTCCCGCCAACATCGTTCTTGGCGCCAGTACCGCCGGCATCAGCGGGCAGGAAGGCAACATCCTGCGCAAAACCTTGCCCTGGACACTGTGGGCTTTCGTGCTGACGGGGATTGCCACGATCCTCATGGTCATGATCGGCATTTAACAGGAAAGAGCCATGATCGCCTTATTCAAGAACCGCCTCGCCTATTTGAGCGTTTCCCTCATTTTGTTGATAGTTGCTTTTCCGTTGATCAGCCGCGGTCTGACGGCGGGCCCGCCCTCGCTGTGGTGGCTGGGCCTGATCGCGCTGGCATGCGGCGGCCTGATACCGCCGTTGCAGCGCTTATTGCTGGGTCAGGCGCCAAAGTCTGACAACACCGATGCGGACGACGATCCGTCCGACACCGACCAACCCCCTACCTCCAAAGGAGCCCAACAATGAGTCATGCAAACGGACCCCGCACCGGCCGCCCGCCGGTTCTCGCTTCGCAGGCCATGGTGTCCTCCCCGCACTACCTGGCCTCCGCCTCGGGACTTGAAGCCTTGCGGCGCGGCGGCAGCGCGGTTGATGCCGCCATCGCCATCAATGCCACCTTGTGCGTGGTCTATCCGCACATGGCGGGCGTCGGCGGCGACGCCTTCTGGCTGATTGCCGGCAACGGCGCCAACGGCGTTGAAGCCTTGAACGCCGCGGGTCCCTCGGCACAGGCGGCAAGCTGCGATTACTACCGGGAGAACGGCTGCCAGGACCGCATTCCGGATCGCGGCCCGCTGGCCGCACTGACCGTGCCCGGCGTGGTTGACGGCTGGCGCCAGGCGCATGAGCGCCATGGCCGCCTGCCGTGGGCCGAGCTGTTCAACGACGCCATCCGTTACGCGCGCGAGGGCATGCCGGTCAGCCGCTCGCTGGCCGACTGGCTGGCCGCGGACGTGCCGATTCTGCAGCGCTACGCCAGTACCGCCCGCATCTATCTGCCCAGCGGTCAACCGCAGCGCGAAGGCACACGGCTGGTCCAGGCAGACTTGGCCAATACCCTAGAGCAGATTGCGCGGATGGGCGCACGCGCGGGCTTTTATGAAGGCGAGATCGGTCAGCGAATCTGCGAAGCGCTGAGCGCCGAAGGCTCACCGCTGCGCCAGGAAGATTTCATCAACTACCGGGCCAAGTGGGTGGAGCCGATCTCCAGCCACTACCGGGGCCATCAGATTTTCCAGCATCCG
>JBAYOI010000194.1:0-5500 GCA_041678365.1 Pigmentiphaga sp.
AGGGTTGACTTGTAATTAGCGTTCGCTACGCTTTCGTCCCATCCTGTAAGCACACGTGATCCGGGTTGAAGCGCCATCCTCCTTGCTTCAGTATTGTTACAGGCCCCATTCTGTACAGGAGGATTTACCCATGCCCTATACAAGGACCGAAGCGAAAAAACTGCTCACTGCCGTGGAACTTGAATTGTTCGATACGGGAAGAGCACCGGCGCTGCGCAAGCTGACCAAGCCGGAACTTCGCAAAAAACTGGAACGCAGCCGCAAGCTGCGAGACAAATATCATGACCTCTTCCGCCGCCAGCGACTGGCCATTCGTGCCGAGTCGGGAAGCAAGTCGGGCACCACCGGAAACGCCAACCAGCGCACGCGCCAGAAAGAAGAACTCTTTGCCGAACTGGTTGGGCAGTTTGAAGCACGTATTGTCCAGATAGAGCAACAAGAAGACGAAGATCTGGCAAGCGCAGCGGCAAGCTAAGACGCGCACCCCCGCCCCCCTGTGCTCAACGATCAGCGAGCGGCACAAGGTGCGGGGTGTCAACACCACGGAAAATTCCGCTTACCTTTGATCTAACGCAGATAAACCCTTTCCATGGCGTGGTTTTGTCATGCTCATCGCCTAGAATGGTCTCAACAATAAGGTTAATCACACAGTCAGGTAGACCATGATGACGATCAAAAAACTGGCATGCGCCCTGCTCTCCGTCGGGATCGGCAGTGTTGCGTACGCTGCCAATACCAATGCTGACCCGGCAATCAAAGCAAAATCCGCGGAACTGCGGGAAATTGCGCAAGCCATGTTCGCGCCCGTTCCCACCGCCGAAACCGTGTTCAAGCAAAAAAACTTGACCAAGGAAAAGGTCGAACTGGGCAAATGGCTGTTTTTTGAGCCGCGCCTGTCATCCAGCCACATCATCACCTGTAATACCTGTCACAGCGTGGGCACCGGCGGCGCGGACAACATCGCCACCTCCATCGGCCACGGCTGGCAGGCGGGTCCCCGCAACTCGCCCACGGTGTTGAACGCGGTGTTCAACGCGGCGCAGTTCTGGGATGGCCGCGCCGCTGACTTGAAAGAACAGGCCAAAGGCCCGGTTCAGGCCAGCGTTGAGATGAACGCCACGCCCAAGCATGTGGAAGACACACTGAAGAGCATTCCGGAATACGTGGAACTGTTCAAGACCGTCTTCCCGGGCCAGAAGGATCCGGTGACCTTTGACAATATGGCGGAAGCCATTGAAGCCTTTGAAATCCTGCTGGTCACGCCGAACTCGCGTTTTGACCAATGGCTGGGCGGCAAGGAAGTCCTGACACTGAAAGAGCTCGGCGGCCTGGACAACTTCGTCAACAAAGGCTGCATCTCCTGTCACTCCGGCGTGAACTTTGGCGGCCAGGCTTACTTCCCGTTCGGCGTGGTCAAGCGTCCGGGTGCGGATGTGTTGCCCGCCGGTGACAAAGGCCGGTTTGAAGTGACGCAAACCGCCTCGGACGAATACGTGTTCCGCGCCAGTCCGCTGCGCAATATCGCGCTGACCGCGCCGTACTTCCACACCGGCGAGGTCTGGGATCTGCGTGAAGCCGTTTCCATCATGGGCTCCAGCCAGTTGGGCCATACCCTGAACGAGACGGAGATCGAGGAAATCGTTGCGTTCCTGCACACGCTGACCGGGGACCAGCCGCAAGTCACCTACCCGATCCTGCCGCCTTCCACGGCAAGCACGCCGAAGCCGGTTTCCATGGTCAAATAAACGGAAGCACTGCCGCGGTCCCTCTCGGATGAGAACCGCTACCCAATGTCACAAGGCCCTCTTCCGAGGGCCTTGTGACATTGGGTGCAGGCAAGAAATCAGGGCATCAGCAAGCCATGCTCGCGCTTCAGCGCCGCGGTACTCGGCTGCGTCAATGCGTCCAGCACCTGTTGGCTCAGGCTGTGCCGCGTCCCGGCCTGGGCCAAGGCCAACGAAAAGCAGGTCCGGATGCGGCAAGCGTCCGGCAAGGTGCCCAGCACCTGTATCCCCGCCACGCTCCTCATTTCGCTCAATTGCTGAAAGCCCAGTTCAACCTCACCCCGAGCGACGAAGGCCGCCACCGGCACGCCCGCCGGGGCTTGAACCAAACGATCCGACACCTCGTCATAGATTCCCCAGTCCGCCAACAGGGTCAACAAGGCTTTGCCGCTGGGCCCGGTCGAGTAACCAATCGTGCGCGCGTTCAACAGGGCAGCCTTCACATCCTCCGCGGTTTCCAAGGCCGGGGCGCTGTGGCCCTCAGGAATGGCAACCGCCACGTCCGACAGCACGAAAGGCCGGATAGTCCCCTTGACCAGATGCCCCCCCTGCTCCAAAGCCTCCAGCGCATCGTTGGCCAGGCAGACCAGGTCAATCGCTTCGCCCTGCTCAACCCGTTCTTTGGCAACAACACCGCCCGCCGACTCAACATCGAGCTGAACATTGATCGAAGCAAGCAGCTCCTTGGCCATGTCTTGCAACAGAGGCTTGGTAGCCATGGAAGTAATCAATCTGACGGTATGACTCATGTGTTCTCCAAGATCACGAAATTGAGCGAAAGCCGATAGCGATTTAACCACGACTTGCGGCGGCCATAGGCGGGCTTCGTGAATAGCTGTTTTGCGGTGAAACGCTCAGTTTGGGGTTGTTGCACTCAGGTCCAAGGCCTGGATCGCGGCGTACAGCGCCAGATTGGCGGGCGCCGCCAGGCCGTGCGCTTGGGCGCGCTTGACGATTTCCCCGTTGATGGCCTCGATTTCACTGGGCCGATGCGCGCTGACGTCGGCATGGGTTGAAGAGCGCTGGCCCGCCATGCCTTCAATCAGGTGGTCCAGGCGTTGCCGGATATCGGCGGGCAAAACCATGCCTTCAGCGTGGGCAACGCTGACACATTCGGCCACCAATGCGTCCAGCAATGCCGGAACGGCCGGTATCCGCGCCAGTTGTCCATAACTCAGCTCAGTCAAGGCGGACAACGCATTCAGGGCGCAATTCATGACCAGCTTTTCCCATTGCAATACCTCAATCCGGTCCCCCCAAAGCAAGGGGATGCCCGCTTGGGCAAACAGCGGCGCCCACGGCGCCGCTTGCCATTCCCGACCCAAGGCAAGTTCGCCCCTGCCCCGATGCTCGACCTGATACGGTGTGCTGCGTTGCACCGCAACATACACTGCGGTGGGAATGACGGGCTGCGTGAGTTGCCGGGCCAGGATTGGCGCGTTTGAAATGCCATTCTGCAAGCTCAGCACCACCGCCGATGGCGCCAGGTACTGCGCCAATTGCCGGGCCACCTCGGCCGTCTGGCCGGATTTCACACAAACGAGAACCAGATCGGCGCTGCGCAATAGCACCGGGTCTTCGCTGAAGTTCACCGGGGGCGCCAGGCGCTGTCCGCCCAGTTGCAAGCTCAGGCCGTGTTCCTGATAGTCGGCCGCCCGTCCGGGTTTCAACAGAAAGCTGACCGAGGCACCGGTTTGCGCCAGTTTCAAACCAAAAAAGGCGCCTACCGCGCCTGCGCCCACCACGACGATTTTCATTTTTTCTCCCTGCCCAGCGCGAGTATTCGCGAGCAGCGCTCGCTCCTAGGTGATATGCATTTGAAGAACTCCGGCCGTATCGGCCGGCGCTTCTCCGCCACGATACGGGGGCACCTGCGGTGCCGTATTAAAATTTGCCTCGCTTGACCTCGCCCTGAAGGATAAGCCCGGACTTAAAACAGTGCCTGCGCACTGTTTTAAGCCTGGCGCATCCGAGCGGCATGTAGGCCGCGAGGTGGACGAGGCTTGCGCAGAGTCCCGTGGCCATTTTTGCATTGTAGGAGCGAGCCCAGCTCGCGAACAGGCCGAGCCTGGATGGCGGGAAGGTTCAGCGCACTTCCGGACCAAACTTGCCTTCCCGGAAGTCTTGGAAAGCCTGGATGATTTCCTGCTGGCTGTTCATCACGAAGGGCCCGTACTGGGCAATCGGCTCGTTCAGCGGCCGCCCCGCAATCAGCAGGAAACGTGATTGCGCCCGCGCGTCGAGCTTAACGCCATCCAGCGCCGGGCCGTTGCTCAGAATGGCCATTTGCCCGGCATTCACCCTCTTGGCGCCAAGTTCCACTTGGCCTTCGTACACATAGAGAAAGGCATTGTGACCGGCGGGCAAGGCTTGGGAAAAAGCGCACCCGGCGTCAAGCAGCACATCCAGATAGAACGGATCGGTGTCCTCCCGGCGGACCGGACCTTGGTAGCCATGGCTGCGGCCCGAAATCAACTTGACCTGCGCGCCCGCCGGGGTCTGGAACTGCGGCAGATCCGTGGAGCGCAAGTCCTGATACCAGGGCGCGGTCATTTTGTCCTTGGCGGGCAGGTTCAGCCAGAGTTGGAAGCCCTGCATCAAGCCCGACTCCTGCTGCGGGATTTCCGAATGGATAAGCCCGCTGCCCGCCGTCATCCACTGCACGTCTCCATTGGCCAGCAATCCCTCATTGCCCGCATTGTCGCGGTGCAGCATCTTGCCCGCGATCATATAGGTAATGGTCTCGAAGCCTCGGTGCGGATGATTGGGGAAACCGGCAATATAGTCATCCGCTTCATCGCTGCCAAAGGCATCCAGCATCAGGAACGGGTCCAGGCGGCGCTGCAAGTCCTGGCCCAACACACGCGTCAGCTTGACCCCGGCGCCATCCGAGGTTGCCTGACCTGTCACCAAGCGCTCAACTTGGCGGCTTTCGGATACGTTTTCGATCTGGTCTGCAATCAACATGGCGCTCTCCCGGTTCCGCAGTGCTTCACTGATTCACGGCTCGGACACGGGGATAGGCCGCTGTCTTCACCTCATGCCTTGATTCTACTCCCCGCCTGGATAGCGACAAACCAGTGAAAAACGTCAACTGTTTCCCATAAATGGAACAATGACTGGAGCCGTGTCACGAGGGACGGTTGGGCCGAGCAGGCGCCTGAGGACGTGATGGCCGGGCTTCGGCGCGCGGGCGCTCGGGACGCGGCTGCGTTGCGCGCTCATGCCTGGGGCGGTCAGGCCGATTTCCGGCGTCCGGCCGATTCGGGCGCGGCTTGGCGTCAGGCCGGGGGCCGTGGTTGTGAGGCGGGCGATTTGCCGAAGGCGGCGAACCACCGGGATGGCGATGCGGCCTGTCCTTGCCATGCGGAGGCGGTTGCGGGTGATGCGGGCGGACACGCGGCGGCTGGGGCCGGGAATAGTAGTAGCCCGGTGAGTAATAAATGCCCGAATAGACCATCGTGCTCGGATAGTAAGCGGGATAGTCATAGACATAGGCGCTTGAATATTCTGGAACGGCAACGCATGCCTGAAGCGTTGCCAACACAGACAAGGCGCCGATCAAAGAGAGCTTGCGTTTCATCAGAATGCTTCCGTCTGGGGTCTGATTGAAGCTTAGCCTTTTTGATGGCTGAACGGCATTTTTGAGCTTGCTTGAGCCCTGAAAACGGTTTCAATGCATTTCTTGCATCGGATCGCCGATTTTTAGAAAAGAA
>JBAYOI010000195.1:0-5460 GCA_041678365.1 Pigmentiphaga sp.
CAGCCACTTGCTTCGTGGTCTCAGGGTCAAGGCCATAAACACGCAGTTTTTTTATCTTTTTCAATGCCTGCTGATGCGTTGCCCACCATAGCGCCGCGTTCTTGCCATAGATGTAAAGCAGTACCTGCTCCGCACGGGCGCTGGCTTTCTTCAACCACTTCTCATCCGGCAACCCCACTTGAAT
This sequence comes from Pigmentiphaga sp., assembly GCA_041678365.1. GTDB lineage: Bacteria > Pseudomonadota > Gammaproteobacteria > Burkholderiales > Burkholderiaceae_B > Pigmentiphaga. The sequence continues at coordinate 185 of JBAYOI010000195.1, forward strand.
CCAGGTTTTCACCGCGCCGGTCGGATCTTTTTCATAGAGATCCGCTTCATCTTCCGTTGAAATCCCCTTGCCCATCTGCAATCCATCCGACGCATTCAACGCGAACGCCAACACACGCACCATCAGGCGCTCTTCGGTTTCGGAGGGATGACGGGCAAGAATCAAATTAAAGTCCTCGTAAATGTGGCGATCCATGTCCGCCACCTGTAATAGGGCTTTATAAACCTCTGCGCGTAGTGCCATTATCTTGCTTTTCTCTTGAGTAAATCCAAAACACCCCAAATGAAAGCTTGCGTCCAGATCCGGGGGCAACTGATGTATTGAAACAAAATAAATTGAATCAGTGAGTCTTATTTGTCATTTCTGACGTGCATTGTAAGGAATAGGATTTAGAATAGAAGCGCAATACAAAGTTGACGACTCATTATTCGGCCTGATCTGCATAACACTCAGGCCATCTGCTTCCGCAGACTTCGCACCAAACAAACCAACCATTCAGAGAACCAAAATGGCCAAAGACTCCTATCAGGCGCTGCAGGCTCAAATCAAGAAACTCCAAGAGAAAGCCACCGCCGTTCGAAACAAGGAACGCATTCCTGTTATTTCACAGATTCTTCGCTCAATGGAAGAATACGAAATCACTGTGGAAGACCTGCGCGCAGCCCAAAACAAAACCAGCACGCCGCGCCGCGCTTCCAGCGCCGCCAAAGCGGTCAAGAGCGCCCGCCCGGTGCCGCCCAAATACCGCCACCCCGAAACGGGCGACACCTGGAGCGGCCGCGGCAAAGCCCCCCGCTGGCTGGCGGCCGCTGAAGCCGAGGGCGCCAAGCGCGAAGACTTCCTGATCGATCAAGCCTGACCCCTCAGTCCCACCCTCGCCGCCCCGCTATTTATCCGGGGCGGTTTTTTATTGCTGGGCCGCTCCCAAGATAAACCACCTCGCAGCCTGCATGCTGCGAGGTGGCTGCGCAGCAGCAAGCCAAAGGCGCAGCGTGGGGGGCCATTTTTATCGCCGGGCAGCGGATCATCACTTCTTGAACGCAAAATACACCGCGCCCACCAGGCACAGCGCGGCCCATAAGTGGTTCCAGCGCAGCTTCTCCCCAACAACCAGCACCGCAAAAGGCACGAACACCAACAAGGTGATCACCTCCTGCATCACTTTCATTTGCGTGACGGAAAAAAACTGATAGCCATAGCGCGTGGCCGGAACGAGAATGGAATACTCGAAGAAGGCGATAAACCAACTCAACAGGATCACGCCGGGAAGCGCCAGATTGGGCCCATATCTGAGATGACCATACCAGGCAAACGTCATGAATACATTCGACGCAACGAGCAAGCCGCTATAGGCCCAAAACGACGCTGACATGGTCAACAACCTCAACAAAAAAACGAGGAGCCCATATACATACACATTTGTATGTATAATAAAAGGATTGTGGTAGAAGACTGCGAAGCAGACTGCATGCGCGTGCCCTCTGCGCACCGGCACAGCATTTTGCCACCAGTTGCTCTTGTTAGGGGGTGTATTTCGCTATGGCACGTAAGACACGGGAAGAAGCGCTTGAGACCCGTCAGCGCATTTTAGACACCGCTGCCCGGCTGTTCGGTCAACAAGGGATAGCCGTCACCTCCTTGCAAGATATTGCCGCCGCCGCCGAGGTCTCACGCGGCGCCATTTACTGGCACTTCAAAAACAAATCCGATCTGCTTTCCACTTTGCTGGATGAGGTCGCCTCCCAATTCGATCAAGCCCTGCTGGCCTGTCAACCCCAGGCCCCGGACCCCATTGAGCAAGCCAAGCGGCATGCCGTCTCATCCATTGCCCTGCTCAATGGGGACAACAGCCTGCGCCACTTCTTCCAGGCATTGATTTATAACTGCGATATCCAAGACAGCCAGGAGCGCCACCGCGAAGCGCGGGCGCGCATCATCCAGACCTATACCGAATGCTTTCAGCACGCGCAAACGCTTAAGCAGATGCGTACCGACCTCTCACCCTCCACCGTCGCGCATGGCTTGCACGCGTTGGTTTCAGGCCTGTTCCGTGATGTTGTGCTATTTGGTTCCGCCGCGCTGGACACGCAAACCAGCGAACAAACCATCAGCGTTTATCTGGACGGCTTGAAAGCGGAAATTCCCGCGGCATCAAAAACGCCAGCCTGACGGCTGGCGCATTCTCATCCTGGTTTAGAAATTCAAGACCGCTTTCACGGTTCAGTCGGGATCCGTACGTCACGCACCTGCCCGTTGGTATCGGGGAAATAATCAAAAATGGCGCGAACCAGATACGGAAACGCTTCGGCCAACGTCATTGACGCGCTCGTATTGACGGCCTTTGATTCATAGACTTTCAGATTGCTTTGGCCATCGCGAATCACCACGCTCAGGCTGTTGCGCTGCCCGGGCACCACGGTTGATACGTAGGACGGGTACAAGGGCATGCCCATGCCGAATCCCCATGGGCCGCGGCCAAAGCCAAAGCTTCCCCACATGCCGCCGCCCCAGGGGCCCCACGGCCCGTAAAAGGGATCATAGTAGGGCTCATGGGTACGCAGTTGCACCGGCTCCGCCTGGGCATCGAAGGAAATCCGGAAGCGGGCGGGCTCGCCCTGCTGCGCCTCCACCAGACCGGTTGCGCCAATGGCGGCCCGGACCTGGTCAGCATAATTGCTGTACTCAAGATTATCCGCATGGCGGGGGCTGGCCTCAAAGCGCCAGCTGCTGCCCACGGCATCGGCGGGCCATTGCTGGAAGGTGGTGACCTGAGCAGGCACCGTGGAAGCGCAGCCTGCTACAACAGCGGCGGCCAGCGGCACCGCCAGGCAACGGGTAAAACGCAGAACGGACGCGGTTGCGGCCGATTGAGTCCAAGTGGAAGCCAAAGCTTTTCCTGTCATGATGCGATTTCCAATACTTATTCAACTATGACCGCAATGCGGGGAATAGGTTCCCGTCTTCAGCCGCTACAATCTGCCTATTGCAGCGCTTTCCCGCTGCGCCGGAGTCAAGATGCGTACTGAACAAGCCCCCACCATTCAACGGCAAGACTATCAAGCGTTCCCTTTCCGCATTCCCACCGTGTCCCTGTTTCTTGACCTGGACCCCGTGGCCACGCGCGTCACCAGCCGCCTTCAGCTTCAACGGACAGAGGCGGACGCCCCGCTGGTCTTGAATGGCGAGGACATCACGCTTGAACAAGTGCGCGTGAACGGCCAACTGCTGAATGCCGCTGATTACCACCTGACGTCCAGCACCTTGACGATCCCCCGCTTGCCTGCCGAATGCGAACTGGAGATCGTTTCAATATGTTATCCGGAAAAAAACTCCACACTGATGGGGTTGTATGTATCAAACGGTGTTTTTTTCACCCAGTGCGAAGCCGAGGGGTTTCGGCGCATTTGCTGGTTTGCGGACCGCCCCGATGTAATGTCGGTCTACACCGTGCATCTGTGCGCCAAGGCGGATGACTATCCGCTGCTGCTCTCTAACGGCAACTTGATGAGCAAAACGGAAAAGCCGGACGGCCGCCATGAAGCCGTGTGGCACGACCCGTTCCCAAAACCGAGCTACCTGTTTGCCGTGGTGGCGGGCAAGCTGACCAGCCGGGAAAAGCAAGTCAGCACCCGCTCAGGACGCCCGGTCCTGCTCCAGGTGTACTCCGACCCCGGTTCGGAAAATCAAACCGAGTTTGCGCTGGAGGCGCTGGAGCGCGCCTTGCGCTGGGACGAGCAGCGTTTCGGCCTGGAGCTGGACCTGGACCGTTTCATGATCGTCGCCGCGCGCGACTTCAATATGGGCGCAATGGAAAACAAGGGTTTGAACATTTTCAACGCCGCCTATGTGCTGGCCCAGCCCGAGACCGCCACTGACGCCAACTACAGCGCGATTGAAGCCGTGATCGGGCACGAATACTTTCATAACTGGACCGGCAATCGCGTGACCTGCCGCGACTGGTTCCAACTCTCGTTGAAAGAAGGACTGACCGTCTTCCGTGACCAGGAATTCACCGCGGACATGATGGCGCAAGGCCTCGCGCCGGAAGCCGCGCGCAGCGCGCGCACGGTCAAACGCATTGATGACGTCATCGTGCTGCGCTCCGCCCAGTTTCCGGAAGACGCCGGTCCGATGGCCCATCCCATCCGCCCGGAAAGCTATCAGGAGATCGGCAACTTCTACACCGCCACCGTGTACGAAAAAGGCGCTGAAGTCATCCGCATGCTGCACACCCTGTTGGGCGAGGCAGACTTCCAGGCTGGCATCCGCGAATATTTTGCCCGCCATGACGGCCAGGCCGTGACCTGCGATGACTTCGTGCTGGCCATGGAAAGCGCCTATCAACGCCATCGGCCCGGCAAAAGCCTGGCTCAATTCCGCCGCTGGTACCAGCAGGCGGGCACGCCGCGCGTCACCGTGCGCTTGCTGCACGACGCACAGGCCAAAACCTGCACCGTCACGCTGTCCCAACAGACTGAACCGGTAGGCGTGGAACGCACCCAGGGTGTGACGGACAAACCGCCGCTGCACATCCCCTTTGCGATCGGCTTGCTGCGCCCGGATGGCCAGGCGCTGCCGCTGCAAACCCGTCCTGACGAAGCAGCCCGCGACACCTACCTCCTGGAGCTGACCGGGCAAGAGCAAAGCTGGACCTTTGTGAACATCGAGGCGCAGCCGGTTCCTTCCTTGCTGCGCGACTTCACCGCGCCGGTCAATGTCGAGTATGACTACACCACGGAACAGCTGACACTGCTGGCGCGCCATGACCGCAATGCCTTTGCGCGCTGGGAAGCCTGCCAGCGCCTGGCCACGGCGGAAATTCTGCAAGGGGTCCAGGCAAGACAAGCAGGCACGCCCGCCACGGCCTCCGCTGCCTTGGTCAGCGCCTGGCGCAGCCTGCTTGAAGACCCGTCCCTTGACGCGGGCTACCGCGCCCGGATCCTGGCCTTGCCCACGGAAAAAGTGCTGGCCGAACAATTGTCGGCCGTTGACCCGCTCGCACTGGCCCGGGCGCGGGACGACATCTGGCGGCAATTGGGCCTGGCCTTGGCTGAACGCTGGCAACACCACGTGCTCGGCAACCAGACACCGGGCGCATACAGCCCCGACCCGCTCAGTGCGGGCAAGCGGGCGCTGAAAAACCTGAGCCTGTCCGCCTTGATGGCCAGCGCGCCCGATCAGCATGCCGCCCAGGCGCTTGATCAATACCAGCGCGCCAACAACATGACGGACCGCCTGGCGGCACTGAGCCTGCTCGTCAACTTCGCGCCCAGCGC
>JBAYOI010000196.1:0-5335 GCA_041678365.1 Pigmentiphaga sp.
ACGCCCTCAAGAACCTCAGCCCATCTAGAGTGCCGCGGGTCCGGCTCTGCCGGCCCGCTGGCGCCGCCCCTTGTGGGATGAGCCCGGACATCAAGTAGCCCTTGAGGGCTGCTTGATGCCTGGCGAATCCGAGCGGCTTGCAAGCCGCGAGGTGGGGTCGCATCAGCGGGTGGGCCTAACTAAAAGCCACAAAGCGCCATCAACGCATCCCAGCTGACGAGAAACGTTGGGCGTTGATAACCCAGGAAGGCAAGGCCGATGACCAGCACCGCCAGCACCAGCAGAAACAAGCGTTTTCTTATCATGGAGTGACCAGCGCGCGTTCCCGGATCGGCAGGGCCAATGCCGCGGCCGCCAGCCCCAGGAACAGAGAAATCCACCAAATGACATCATAGCTGCCCAGCTCGACGAACACCTTGCCGCCGCCCCAGACACCAATGAAACTTCCCCACTGATGGCCGAAGAACACCAGGCCGCTCAGCGTAGCAGCATAACGCATGCCGTAAATCTGGCCGATCAGACCGGTGGTCAACGGCACCGTGCCGAGCCAGGCCAAGCCGATCACGGCGGAAAACACATACAGCAGCATGGGGGTCAGCGGAAAGAGCAATAACAGGCAAATGGCGACAGACCGAGTGAAATACACCCCGGCCAGCAGTTTCTTTTTACTGTAGATGCCGCCCAAATGGCCCGCGCCATAACAGCCCAGCACGTTGAACAAGCCGATGATGGCCAGCGCCATGGCGCCATGGGTCGGACTCAGCCCCCGATCCACCGCGTAGGCGGGCAAATGCAGGGTGACGAAAGCGGTATGAAAGCCACAGACGAAATAACTGCCGAGCAGGAAATGAAAAGACCGGTCCGAAACGGCCTGCTTGACCGCGCCGCCCATGGACTGCGCCGGACCGGCGTGACTCCTGGGCTTGCCGCGCATCCACCATACCAGCGGCAACAGCGTCATCATGGCGCTGGACAGGACCCACAATGCGCCGCTCCAGTCCAGGCCGTCAATCAGCAACTGGCCGATCGGCACCACGATGAACTGCCCCATGGAGCCGCCCGCGCTGGCAATGCCCATCGCGGTCCCGCGATAATGCACCGGCACGGCGCGCGCCACAGCGGGCAGCAGAACGGCAAACGTCGTACCGGCCTGCCCCATCCCGACCAGCACCCCCGCATACAGATACAGCTCGGCGGGCGACTGCGCGTAGCGCATGCCAATCAGGCCCGCCGCATAACTCAAAATGGAAAACACCAACGTGCGGGCCGCGCCCCACCGATCGGCCAATGCGCCGACCAGCACGGCGGTGGCGCCCCACACCAGATTCTGAATGGCAAAGGCCATCGAGAAAACATCCCGCCCCCACCCCTGCTCCACACCCATGGTGGGCATGAACAGGCCGAAGGTTGCACGCACGCCCATCGACAGCAGCAGGATCAGGGTTGCGCAAAAGAGGACGTGCCGGGCCGAGGCGGGCATCGGCGAATCAGAATGCATCATGATTTGGGAAAGTAGATTAAACTAGCAGGCTTTGCCGCCTATCGCATGATAATACGGCAAAGCGCGGAACTTCCCTCCTCTCGCCATAGTTCAACGGATAGAACGGGGCCCTCCTAAGGCTCAGATGCAGGTTCGATTCCTGCTGGCGAGGCCATGACCTTGCGCTTTTCACCGCATTCCTCTTCCAAAAACTTGGTCGGACCGGCCCAAGCCTCAAGCAACAACTGGGTCGCCAGGCGCGCCGTTTCCATCGGCAACGTGCTCTCGGGCCGACGCGATGGCATGACCAGACATAAGGTCGTGGATAGCTCAGGCGCATCAATCCGATAGCGGTATAAGCGTTGCACGCTGGGAAAAGACGTCAGCGCGCTTTCCGGAATCATTGCATACCCCAAGCCCGCCACCGTCAGTTCCAACACGGCATCAATCGAATCGACTTCAAAACGACTTCGCAGCGTGGCGCCAATGCTGGCCATCGCGGCATCGATTAAAGGCCGGATCGAATGGGGCGAGTTCGGCATGATGAAAGACAGATCCGCCAATGCCGCCAGCCCAACCGACTCGCCCTCCTCTTCCAACGGCCGGGACCCGACCAGATACAAGGACTCAGTCATGATGGGCTCGATCACGAGGTGCGCCGTGGTTGTGGGATTACGCATGATCGCAAAGTCCACCCGACCCGTCAGCAGTTGCCGATAGAGGCTATCCGACAGGCCTTCCGTCACACACAGGGACGCATTCGGGAATTGCTCGGCAAAGGCCTCAAAAAACCTGGGAACGACCGTTTTGATGACGCCGGGCGATAGACCCGCCACCACTCGACCAGATCGGGCATCCACCTCCTGCACCGCCGCCTTGGCGGACTCCGCGCCTCGGAGCAAGCCTTTGGCATGGTCGAAGAACCGGCGTCCGGACGGCGTCAGTTGCACCCCTCTGCCATTGCGATGGAACAAATGGCTCCGAAGCTCGACTTCAAGCTCCCTGACTTTTCGACTCAGCGTGGGCTGAGCGATCTGCAAGATTTCAGAGGCCTTTGAAAAACTCCCTTGTTCAGCAATGCGAACGAAGTACAGCAATTGCACCAGCTCCATCTTGATGACCTCGGATATATTAAATTTGAATTTCAGATAGACCGATTTAATCATTGTATAAGATCAAGCGGTACCGCAATATGCCCTGGAGTTTGTGAAGAACTCCGTCCGTATCGGCCGGAGCTTCTCCGCCACCCTACGGGGGCACCTGCGGTGCCGTATTTAAAATTTGCCTCGCTTGACCTCGCCCTGAAGGGCGAGGCTTGCGCATAGGCACGTGGTCATTGGGAATCGATCCATGCCTGATTACAGCCGCATCATCAAGGCGCTTTCTGCGCAACATCTCCAGCCCTTGTGGGACCGCTATATGACCATCACCTCCCGGGAGCCACGCAGCACGACCGCGGCGCATGTGTGGTCCTGGAGCGATCTTCAACACTTCAGCGATCGTGCCGTGCGGGACGTGTCCATGGATGATGCCGAGCGGCGCGTTTTATTAATGGCGAACCCCGCGTTCAACGGCGCCATTGCCACTACCAACACCCTGCTTGGCGGTATCCAGATTTTGCAGCCCGGAGAGCGGGCAAGCCCGCACCGCCATACGATTGCCGCGCTGCGTTTCGTCATGTCCGCCGACTCGGGCGCCGCCACACTTGTGAACGGCCGCGTCTGTCCGATGGAAAAAGGCGACTTGATTCTGACACCGAGCTGGAGCTGGCACGAACACCTCAATCAGAGCACTCAACCCGTCATCTGGTTCGACGGCCTGGATGTCCCGCTGGTACAGCATCTCGACGCCATGTTTCTGGAGTTCGAAACAGAAGCCCCTCCTGACGCGCTCAACGCGGCATACAGCGCGAGCGATGGCGCCCTCGACAATCCTTTCCACTACGCCTGGAAGGACACGATCAAGCAGCTCGACCGGCTTGACCAAAGAGAGGATGGCTCCAAACTGCTCCGCTACACCGACAAGATCAACAGCGGTGCCGTTCTCAACACCATCGACTGCTACGCCTTGCAGTTGGCGGCGGACAAACCCACCCGGCCCACCCGAACAACCGCCACGGCCATTGCTGTCGTCGTGGAAGGAAGCGGCACGACCGACGTTGGCGGCGAGCCGCTGCATTGGTCAAGCGGCGACGTCTTCACCCTGCCAAACTGGAAGTGGATCAGCCACCATGCGGAAACAGACGCTCGTCTTTTCCTGATGACCGACCGGGCGCTGCTCGACAAAACGGGCTACCTCCGGGAAGAGTCCGCATTCGAACTGTCTTCTCCGGGAGAAGCACAATGAAATGGTGCCGTTTCAACCATGACCGCCTCGGCCTGGTCCAGGGCGAGGAAATCCTGGACGTCACCGATGCCCTGGACGTTCTCCCCGCCTTGCAGTGGCCTTATCCGCAAGGTGATCAACTGATCGCCCACCTGGATCAGGTGCACGCTCGCGCCCAGCCCCTCATTCCCACGGCAAGGCGGGTTCCCTTGCACGGCGCAAGTCTGAAGTCACCTGTTGCCAACCCGAGCAAAATTCTCAATGCGCCGATCAACTACCGCGCCCACGTTGAGGAAGCCAAAGACCCTGCCATTGCCCATGGTCGCGATCTTGACAATAAAACCCCGGCCGACTGGGGTCTGTTCCTCACCGCCAACAGTTCCCTGATTGGCTGCGGTGAGGACATTCTTCTGCGCTGGCCCGAACGGCGCAACGACCATGAGCTGGAGCTGGTCATCGTCATCGGCAAGTCATGCAGCCACGTCAGCCGCGCGAACGCATTGCACTATGTAGCGGGCTATATGATCGGGCTGGACATGACGATCCGGGGGCCGGAATTGCCGAGCTTTCGCAAATCAGCCGACACGTATACCGTATGCGGCCCCTGGCTCACCACCGCGGATGAAGTGGCGAATCCGGACAATCTTGACCTGCTTTTACAGGTCAATGGACACACCCGGCAGGACACCAACACACACAGCCTGGTATTTGGCGTCGCGCAGTTGATCGAGTACGCATCCAGCATGTACACGCTGCTCCCCGGCGACCTGATTTTCACCGGCACGCCAGCCGGGGTCGGCCCAGTACAGCCTGGCGATGCAATCACCGCTTCGATTCAACAACTGGGAGGCTTCACCACCCACGTTGCCAAACAATACAGCCTGCCCGCAGCGCAATCCCAACCCGCCTAGAAAAATGACTCAAACCTCCACGCACGGAGTTCAAACCCGACGCCCGAACTTCCTGCTTATCATGACGGATCAACAACGTGCCGATCATCTCGGCGCCTATGGCAACACCGTCGTCCAGACGCCGAACCTCGATCGCCTGGCCAGCCAGGGCTTCCAGGCAAACCGCTGCTACGTCGCGTCACCGGCCTGCATGCCAAACCGCGCATCGCTGCTGACAGGGCGGATGCCATCGGTACACCGGGCACGCCATAATGGCATTCCCTTGCCGCTTGCCGAAGTGACATTCGTTGAGCGGCTGCGGGACGCCGGCTACCGGACCGGTCTGGTAGGCAAGGCGCACCTGCAGAACATCAGCGGCTTTCCCGCCATTTGGCCGCCCGCTTCGTCTCCTCGTACACAGGGAGAGGCCAGACGGCCCGAGAGCGGCCGCTTCGATCAGGAATGGGGGCCACATTGGCGCAGCGATCCATCCCATGAGGTCAGCTTGCCTTTTTACGGCTATGAAAATGTCTGTCTGGTGGTTGACCACGGCGACACCGCAACCGGACATTACCGCCGCTGGCTTGAGCAAAACCATCCCGACGTCGCCGCCTTGACAGGGCCAGACGCTGCCATTCCG
>JBAYOI010000197.1:0-5304 GCA_041678365.1 Pigmentiphaga sp.
AACTCTTCTCCGCCGACCCGGCCCAACACATCCTGCTTGCGCAAGCGGCCTTCCACCACGCGCGCAAAGCTCGACAGCAGGGTGTCCCCGGCCTGGTGCCCGTAGGTGTCGTTGATCCGCTTGAAGTGGTCGATGTCCATCATCATCACGGCATGATGGCGTCCCGCCTTGTTCAGCGTCGCCAGCAAACGCTGCGCCCGTTCGGTGAAGGCATGGCGGTTGTACAAGCCCGTCAGGTGGTCATGCTCGGCCAGGTAGGTCAGCCGGACCAGCAAGCGGTTGCGCGCCACCATCACGCTGGACACCATGATCGGGCCCAGCGCGATCAAGGCCACGCCCACGCGGACCGGCAAGGCGATCTGAAGCGTTGCGCCCTCCATCTCCAGGCCCGGCATCACCCCTTGCCAGATCAGATACAGGGTAATGAAGCTGAACAGCGTGGTCAGCAGCGTAGTGAGAAAGATCGGATAACTGATTGCGCACCACAACAGCGCACTGACCGGATAGGCAACCGCAACCGGGCCGCCCATTTCATGCATCAGGAAGAAGGACAGCAGCAGCGCAATGCCAGGCAGCTTTTTCGGCGGCTTCAGTTTGCGCGATTGGCGGGCGGCGCGCCACGCGTCCGGCTGCCAGGTCGGCAAAGCCAGAATCAGCGGCAGCACAATCAGGTAATTGGCAAATTCAAAACTGAACCAGGTCCAGCTCGTCTGCCAGAATCCCTGCGCTGCCAGACCGCCGGGAAAGAGCCCCCTGTGCAAGGCCGACACCGCTGCCGCCACCCCCGCCGCCGCGGAGATCCAGGGGATTGAGACCGGCTGTTCCAGCCTGAGGATGCTGGACGGCAGACGCCGCAGCAGCAAATAACCGGCCACGACGCCAAGAAAATTGGTGGTGGTGATCGAGACCGTCCAAGCCAGCTCGGCGCCCATGAGCAGATCGGCCAAGATATAGCCGACACCCGCCCCGGCCCACCCTGCCCAATTGGCCAGCCCCGGAAAACGGGTCATCAGGCCCAGCAGCACCGCATTGGCAATCCAGACATAGGAGAGGCCGGTCCACATGCGCGTCATCATGCTGAGCAAAGCCGCCCCCATGATCACGGCGCCAACGATGACGCCGACACGCAATGCGCTTGCAAATAGGGGTAGCCCTTTGCGCTGGCCTGGATTTACCTGGATCATGTCATTCCATCAAGAAGGCCCTATCTATACCGTTACCCTGATGTGCCCACCAGTCATCGTTGTGATTTGTTTTAAGTTTCCTCACATTCCGTTGTAATGTTGATACAAATGGTTACTAATGGAATGAACCGCCTACTCGCGCCTCACCGCGTCCAGCGCTCCCCTTGCTCTCAAGCGCTTCGCCCCCATCTAACTACAAACCCGCTATCCCATTCGTAAGGATTTTCCATGGACGTTACGCTCGCCACTTTTGAGGCTGAAGTCATCCAGGCTTCCGCCACCGTACCGGTACTCGTCGATTTCTGGGCGCCGTGGTGCGGCCCCTGCCGGTCGCTGGGCCCCCTGCTTGAAAAACTGGAAGCGGACTACCAGGGACGTTTCAAGCTCGTCAAGATCAACGTCGATGAGAATCCCGAGCTGGCCGGCCATTTCCAGGCGCGCAGCATCCCGCTGGTCGTGGCCATTGTGAATGGACGCATGGCCGACCAGTTCACGGGCGCGCTGCCGGAAGGCCAACTGCGCCAGTTCATCGACCGCCTGCTGCCCGCGCCGCACGAAGCGGCGCATCAACAGGCACTGCAGGCCCTGGACGAAGGCAACCTGAAAGAAGCGGAGCTGCTGCTGCGCGAGGCCTTGTCGCTGCAAGCGGACTATGACGCCGCCCGGCTCGATTATGTGGAACTGCTGTTGAACACCGAGCGCCCCGAAGACGCCCAGGCGCAATTTGAAAAGCTGGGTCCGCAGGCCAAGTACGAGCCGCAGTACCCCGCGCTGGAAACCGCGCTGAACGCCATCGCCACCACCCGCGAACTGCCCGACGAAACCGCGCTGCTCGACAGAATTGCCGCCAATGCGGACGATCTGGAAGCGCGGCTTGAACTGGCCAACCAGCGTATTGCCCATCGCAACTGGGAACCCGCCATGCAGGAGTTGCTGGAAATCGTCAAACGGGACCGTGGCTTCCAGGACGACATTGGCCGCAAGACCCTGATCCAGGTATTCGAGCTCGCCTCGGCGCAACCGGATCTGGTGGCCCGCTACCGCCGCCAACTGTCCAGCCAGCTGTTCTGACGTTGACGTGCCTTGACCCCGCCCTGCCCTTCCGGGCGAGGTCAAGCGAGGCAATATCCAGGCGGCGCAGGCGGCGGACTCAGCCGCTGGCCAGCGCCGCCTGCGCCCCCAAATGCGCCAGCAAGTTCCGCATGGCCGGGCTCAGCACCTGCCATTGGCGAAAACATAAGCAAAGCTGGCGCTGCGCCCACGCTTCCCGCAAGGCAATGAGGCGATAGCCGTAACGCCGCTGATGACGCCGCGCCAGTTCCTGCGGCAAAACACCCAGGCCCACCCCGTGCGCCACCATTTCCCCCACCCCTTCGAAGGTTTTCATCCGGACCCTCAGGCGCAACGCGCCGCCCGCTGCGCGGGCCTGGTCATCCAGATGCTCCTGCAACGCGGAGCCGGGGGCCAGGCCAACAAAAGGCGCGTCCAGAACGTCGGTCCACCGCGCCGCCCGGTGTGCCGCCAGGCGGTGCCCGGCCGGAACGATCAGCACTAGGGGGTCCTTGGCAACGGCCTGCCGTTGCAGGCCCGGCGCTTCAATGGCATCAGAGACCATACCCGCCTCAACCCGGCCCGACGCCACGGCGCGCACAATATCCACACTGGTGCGCTCCTTCAGTTCAAGCCGCAGACCCGGCCTCTCCGCCAGCCAGCCTGCCAGCCGCTGCGGCAAAAAGGACGTCAATGCCGCCGTATTCGCATAGAAATGAAGCGTGCCTTGCACTCCACCGGAAAACCCCTTCAACTCGCTTTGCAGCAGGGCGTGCTGCCGCAGCATCAGCCGCGCATGATGAGCGAGCGCCTCCCCCGCCTCGGTGGCCACCACGCCGCGCGGGTGCCGCTCCAGCAGCGCCAAACCCACCCCCTGCTCCATATTGCGCAGCCGTTCGCTGGCCGACGCAAGCGCCAGGTTCGCGTGGGCCGCACCATGCGTAATACTGCCGGACTCGATCACGCACAGGAAAAGGCGCAAGTCCGTCAAATCGAGCTTGGGCATCCGTATCCCCTGTATTCAGCGCCGACCCTTCGGAAAATCCGAAAGCGCCGATGAAAAAACCGCATTGTGGCAAACCCGGGATGACGCTTCAATCCGGACATGCACGAATCTCTCTCCTTCTATGGATTGCTCACGGCGGTCTTCATTGCCGCGGGACTGGTCAAAGGCGTGACCGGCATGGGCTTGCCGACCATTGCCATGGCCTTGCTCAGCCTCGGCATGCCGCCCGCCACAGCGGCAGGCCTCTTGCTGGTCCCGTCTTTTGTGACCAATCTCTGGCAACTGCTGGCCGGTCCCGCCCTGCTGCCGCTGCTGCGGCGTCTGTGGCTGATGATGGCCTGCATCCTCGTCAGTACCGTTGCCGCCTCGGTCTGGCTGCTGCGGGCGCATCCGGCCGGGGCCGGACTGGCCTTGGGCCTAGCCTTGATCCTTTACGCGGCCTATGCGCTGTACGCGCCCGCGCTGACGCTTTCACCCCGGTCGGAAAAAAGCCTAGCGCCGCTAGTCGGCCTGATCACCGGCGCGATCACTGGCGCCACCGGCGTATTCGTCATGCCCGCCGTTCCGTACCTGCAAGCCCTGGGTCTGGACAAGGACGACCTGGTCCAGGCGCTCGGCTTGTCCTTTACGCTATCCACCCTGGCACTGGCCGCGGGCCTGCTGGTTCACGACGCGCTCCGACTGGAACAGGCGGGCCTGTCCCTGCTGGCCATCCTGCCCGCCCTGGCGGGCATGTGGCTCGGGCAGAAACTGCGGGCCCGCATCAGCCAGAAGCGCTTTCGCCAGTACTTCCTGTGTTTTCTGCTGCTGCTTGGGGGAGAGCTGGTCTGGCGTGCGTTTCGCTAAGGAGAAAGTGGCGGCCCGACGATGAAAAATATCCCCCACGCTGCGCCTCTGGCTTGCTGCCCCCAGGGGGGCGCTTTTTATCTTGGGAACGGCCCGGCGATAAAAATGTCCCCCCACGCTGCGCCTCTGGCTTGCTGCCCCCAGGGGGGCGCTTTTTATCTTGGGAACGGCCCGGCGATAAAAAACGCCGACCCCTTACTGGGACCAGCGTTTTTCATGCACGGCAAGGCGTGAACAGAGACGTTCAGGCGCCCAGTTTGGTTTTCGCTTCCCGGTATTTGGCGGCCGTTTTTTCCAGTACTTCAGCAGGCAGGCGCGGCGCGGGCGCGGTTTTGTCCCAGGGTTGGGTCTCCAGCCAGTCCCGCACGAACTGTTTATCGAACGAGGGCGGGCTGATTCCTTCCTGATACGATTCCGCGGGCCAGAAACGCGACGAATCCGGGGTCAGCACTTCGTCCATCAAGTGCAGGCGGCCATTTTCATCCAGGCCGAACTCGAACTTGGTGTCCGCAATGATGATGCCCCGCTGCGCCGCATACGCGGACGCTTCCTGGTAAATCTTCAACGAAACGTCACGGATCTGCTCAGCCAGCTCCTGGCCGACCTCCTTTACCACATGCGCAAAGCTGACGTTTTCGTCATGCGCGCCGATTTCGGCTTTCGCGGCCGGGGTGAAAATGGGCTCGGGCAAGCGCTGGGCCAGCTTCAGGCCAGCGGGCAAGGCAATGCCGCACACCGCGCCGGTTTCCTGATAGTCCTTCCAGCCGGAACCAATCAGATAGCCACGCACCACCGCCTCCACCAGCACCGGCTTGAGGCGCTTGACCACCACCGCGCGCCCCGCCACTTGATCAAGCTCTTCCGGCGCCACCACCGAGGCGGGATCCACCCCGGTCAAGTGATTGGGAATCAGGTGGCCGAGCTTGTCCAGCCAGAAGTTGGTCAGATCATTGAGCACCGCTCCCTTGCCCGGGATCGGGTCATCCAGGATCACGTCGAAAGCCGACAGGCGATCCGATGTAACGATCAGCAGTTTGTCATCGCCGACCGCATACATATCGCGGACTTTGCCGCGTGCCAGCAAAGGCAGCGATGGGATGGAAGATTGATAGAGCGCTGCGGACATGATGGAAAATGGCCTTATCTGAATTACTGAACGATTTGCGAGAGCTTGCCGGTCGTGTATTGCGCAGCGATCTCGTCCAGCGGAATAGCCTT
>JBAYOI010000198.1:0-5279 GCA_041678365.1 Pigmentiphaga sp.
GCCCAACAGTTCGGCGCCAAACAATACGCCCGGATCGGCCATACTTGGTCGCAAGGCGTGTGGCTTGCCCTGGTGTTGAGCGTAGCGGGCAGCCTCGTCTTCCTGTTCCCCGACGTCTGGCTCAGTTTCTCCGGCGACGTCGCGCCCGAGGTGCGGGAGCAAGTCTCCACCTACCTGCGCCTGCAGATCCTGACCTTGCCCGCCGGTCTGCTGTTCCGGACCATTTATGCGCTGAACACGGCCATTTCGCGGCCGAAAATGGTGATGCTGATCAACCTGTCCGGCGTCGGCTTGAAGGCCTTCTTCAATTGGGTCTTCATTTACGGCAATCTGGGCTTTGCCGCCTACGGCGCCGCGGGCGCGGCCATGTCGAGCGTCATCGTGATGTGGCTGAGCGCGCTGATCGGCCTGCTGCTGATCTGGCGCCGCCCCTTTTACAAGACCTTCCACCTGAAATTCGGAACACCGGACCTGAAAGTGCTCAGCGCCTTGCTCAAGCTCGGCATTCCAATGGGCGCGTCCTACCTGATCGAAGTCACCGCGTTTACCTTCATGGCCTTGCTGGTGGCCCGCGAAGGCGCTTATGCCGTGGGCGGGCACCAGATCATGGCCAACCTGTCCGCCGCCTGCTACATGATGCCGCTGGCCATGGGGATCGCCACCTCCGCGCTGGTTGCGCAAAGCCTGGGCGCGGGCCAGGCCGAGCAGGCGCGCCGCATTGGACAGACGGGACTGGTGCTGTGCGTGGCAGGCGCGGTGTTGACGATTGCCCTGGTGTTGGGCTTTCGCCATCAGATCATTGCGGGCTACACCTCCGATCCACAGGTCAGGCAACTGGCCCTGGGGCTGCTGGTCCTGATTGCCACGTTCCACGTGCTTGATGCGCTGCAATGCTTCACCAACTATTTGCTGCGCGCCTACAAGGTGGCGATGGTCCCGATGCTGATTCAGGCAGGGGCGTTATGGGGCATCGGCCTGTTCGGCGGCTGGGCGCTTGGCTATGGGCCGATGCGGGACGAGATGCGCGCGCTGGCCACCGCGTGGCTGCCGTCCGCGCCGCCGGGCGCGGCCATCCTGTGGGGCATGGCCGCGGTCAGCATGCTGCTGGCCACCGTCCTGCTGCAAGCCTGGTACTGGCGGATCAGTTACCAGCCTTTAGAAAATGCTCGCGATAGTATTTGAGTTCTTCGATTGAGTCATAAATGTCCGCCAATGCCTCATGGCGAGCTTTCTTGACGAAACCCTTGTAAATCTCAGGCTGCCAGCGGCGGCACAACTCCTTGAGCGTGCTGACGTCAAGGTTGCGGTAATGGAAGAAGGCTTCCAGGCGCGGCATGTACTTGACCATGAAGCGCCGGTCCTGGCCAATCGAGTTGCCGCACAGCGGAGATTTACCGGCGGGCACGTATTGGGTCAGGAAATCCAGCAATTGGGTTTCCGCTTCCGCCTCACTCAGTGTGGACGCCTTCACTTTGCCAATCAAGCCTGTCCGGCTGTGCGTGCTCTGGTTCCAGGCATCCATGGCGCCCAGCAGGGCATCGGACTGATGCACCACCAGCACCGGCCCCTCCGCCAGCGTATTCAGATTCAAATCCGTCACAACCACGGCCACCTCGATGATCCGCTCTTTTTCCGGATCCAGGCCGGTCATTTCCATATCGAGCCAGACCAGGTTGTTTTCGTTTAAAGCCATATAATCAATGCTCCGATGCAATCGCTGGCTGGCCGAAAGACCTCGGCCAGACGCAGGTGTTGAACCCGATATTGTCGCATACCGCATGCCGCACTCTTTGAACCACTGTTTCCGCTGATGGCCTTCACGCTGCTATTCATCAGCCTGCTGCTGATGGAGTTTCTCATCAAGAGCGGGCTGAGCCTTCGGCAGGTACGCCATGTCCTGGCGCACTATGATGCCGTTCCGCCCGCCTTTGCCGCCGCCATCTCGCTCTATAGCCATCAGCGCGCCGCGCGCTACACCGTGGCCAAGCACCGGATGAAGCGGCTGGAGTGGGCGGTTGACGCCGCGCTGTTGCTCGGCCTGACAGTGTTCGGCGGCTTGCAGTTCCTGAATGCCCTGACTGCGCAGCACCTCGCGCATGACGGGCTGCGCCAACTGGCGCTGATTGCGCTGCTCACCGCCCTGATTCAGCTCATCCACCTGCCCTTCTCTTGGTGGCGTCATTTCCGGCTGGACGCGCACTTCGGCTTCAACCGCATGACCCAACGCACCTTCTGGCTGGACCAGCTCAAGGGCGGGCTGCTGGGCATGGCCATCGGGTTGCCGATTCTGGGCGGCCTGCTGTGGCTGATGGCCAAAGGCGGCGGCTTTTGGTGGGGATGGGCCTGGCTGCTCTGGAGCGGCGTTGTCTTCAGCCTGGTGTGGGTCTACCCAAAATGGATTGCCCCCTGCTTCAACCGCTTCGAACCGCTGGACGATGCGGCGCTGACCCGGCGCATCGAGGCGCTGGCCGAGCGCACCGGCTTTGCGCTGGACGCCCTCTACGTCATGGACGGTTCCAGCCGCAGCGCGCATGCCAACGCCTATCTGACCGGTCTCGGCCGCAACAAACGCATCGTTTTTTTTGACACGCTGCTGAGCAAACTGTCCGCCGATCAGATCGAAGCTGTTCTGGCCCACGAGCTGGGCCACTTCCACTTCGGACATATTCGGCAGCGCATCATTGGCCAGTTGCTGCTGGCCGGGCTGGCCTTCGCCTTGCTCGGCTGGCTGCACGCGCAAGCATGGTTCTATACCGGCCTTGGCGTGCTCCCGCTGGCGGGCCGTCCCAATGACGCGCTCGCGCTGATTCTCTTCATGCTGGCGCTGCCCCGGCTCAGCTTTTACCTGCAGCCCCTGTTGAACCATTGGTCGCGGCGGCACGAATATCAAGCGGACGCCTACGCGGCCGAGCACAGCAGCGCCAAGCACCTCCTGGAGGCCTTGCTCCGTCTCTATGATGGCAATGCCAACACCCTGACCCCGGATCCGCTGCACACCGCTTTCTATGACTCCCACCCGCCCGCGGCGCGGCGCGTTCAGGCCTTGCAACCGCTCGTCCCGCCGCCTTCTCCGGAGCTCCAGACTTGAAACGCGCTTCCCGCTCTCCTTCCACGCCCGCCGAGCACGCGGTCGGCCAGGTCACCGCTACGTTCGGCCGCCACTACACGGTGACGTTCAGCGATGGCAGCACCCGTCAATGCTTTCCACGCGGAAAAAAAGGCCAGGCGGCAGCGGGGGATTGGGTCGAGGTGCTGCTGGAGGGGCAGAACGAAGGCGCGATCGAGCGCATCATTGACAGGAAGAACCTGCTCTACCGTTCCGATGAATTGCGGACCAAGCAGTTTGCCGCCAACGTGGATCTGCTGCTGATCGTGGTGGCCACCGAACCGGATTTCTCAGATGAATTGATTGGCCGGGCCCTGGTTGGATCCAGCGCGGCGGGCGTGCCGGTGCGCCTGATTCTGAACAAGGCCGACCTGGAAGGCGTGGACGCCGCGCGGGAACGGCTGGCGCCGCTGGCGGCCATTGGCATTCCCGTGCTGGCGCTCAGCGCCCTGGATCAGACCTCGGTGCGCGAGCAGCTCGGCCCCGTCCTGGCCGGGAAAACCAGCCTGCTGCTCGGACAAAGCGGAATGGGCAAGTCAACCTTGCTCAACGCCCTGGTGCCTGACGCCAAGGCCGCCACGCAAGCCCATTCGATTGCGCTCGGCGCGGGCAAGCACACCACCACCGCGACCCGCTTGTACACCGTGCCGACGGACATTGCGCCAGACGCCCGGCTGATCGACTCTCCCGGTTTCCAGGCGTTCGGACTGCAACACCTGGGACCGGAAGATATTGTCAAAGGCTTTCCTGAGTTCACCCCGTATCTGGGACAGTGCCGTTTCTATAACTGCACCCATCGCCACGAGCCGGGCTGCGCCATCCTGGACGCGCTGGCACAGCAGGTGATCCCAACCAGCCGCCATGCCCTCTACCAGCGGCTGCTGGCCGAGTACGAGGCCAGCCCAAAGTACTGACGTTCCCAATGGGGAGCGTCAGTACTTGCGCCTGGGTCGGGATCAGAACATCACTTTGACGCCTGCCAGCACATGGCGCCCGGCCAACGGCGCGGCCTGTTTGATGAAGGAGCTGTGGCGGAAAGCCAGTTTGTCCAGCAGGTTATTGGCCCGCACATAGAACTGATAGCTGTTCTGGCCAATGGTTTTCCCATACGCCACGCCCAGGTTCAGCATGGTGTAGCCTTCCGTCGTGGTTTCCCACTGCGCAACGCGATTCTGCGAGAAAACACGGTACAGCTCGGCATCGGCATGAATGCCCTGCCAATGTCCATGCACGCTGAAGCCCAGCCGCTTGGCCGGAATGCGCGGCAGATTCTGCTTGTCTTCAAACTGGGCGCGCACTGTGTCCCCGAACAGCTCCACGGACCAGCGCTTGTCAATGGCATAGCGCCACTTGGCTTCCAGGCCGATGAAGCGGGCATCCTGCTGGCGATAATCCACCAGTTGCAAGCCGTCATGCACATCCACCGTGTACGGACTGATGTAATCACTGACATCGTTATAGAAAGCGCCGACCGACCACTGCGCCCGGCCGCTGGTCTTGCGCAACTGCACATCGATCTGCCGGAAGGTTTCATTGCTCAGGTCCCGGTTGCCGCGCTCATAGGTGGCGGTTGCCATGTGCAGCCCATCGGCATACAGCTCTTCCGCCGACGGCAGGCGCTGCGACCGGGCCAGCGAGACCCCGAGGCTGTAGCCCGGCGTCCAGGACCAGGACGCGCCCAACGAGAGCGACGTTCCCGCATGCGTGCGCTTGGTGCCCGACGTCGTTTCCCTGGCCGACTGGCGTTCGTGGCGGACTCCGCCTTCAAAGCGCCACGGTCCCCAGCGGTATTCTTCCAGCACGTAGATGCCATGGGTCTGCGTTACGGTCGGGTCAATGTAGGCTTCTTCGCCCAGCGCGCTGAAATCGCGGCGGGTGGTTTGCACGCCGACCATGCCGCGCAGGCCGCCCAGCGGCTCGTGCGTCAACTCGACGCGCGCATCATGGGCCTTGTTGCGGAAGGTCGTCATCACCGCCCCCTCTTCCAGCTCATGATGGCGGTAGTTGGTCAGACCCGCCCGCACTTGCAGGCGCTCGATGCCGGGCAGCGGATTGCGCTGTTCACCGCGCAGGTCCCAGCGATGGCTTTTTAAATCGACATAGGGAACGCCATGGTCGTGATCATGGTCGTCGTGATCATCATGGCCGCCATGATCGTGGCCATGGCCGTGAC
>JBAYOI010000199.1:0-5270 GCA_041678365.1 Pigmentiphaga sp.
CTACATCAAGGCAGGCATGGGCATTGCCGAAGCCGCTGCGGCGGGTGCCGCAAGGCGGCTGCGGCCACTGCTGACCACCGCCATCACCACCATCGTCGGCCTGGTCCCGCTCGCGGTCAGCAGCGCGTTCTACCGTCCGCTGACGCTGGTCATCATTTTCGGTCTGATTTCGGTCTCCGTCCTGGCCCTGATCGTCGTGCCCGCCTTGTATCTGATCCTGACACCCGCCAACGCGGGTCAAGCGAAAAGCCTGGATTGAGCCCAGATGCCTACGACCACGCCTTGAACACTTCTTCGCCCGTCATCTCACGCGTGACATTGGCAAAGGCATAATTCTCCGGCTTCTCATCAATGAATACCTGAAGCTCGAACGGCCACTGCCCGCCCTCTTCGAACAGCCCGGCCGCCAGCGCGTAGAACTCGCCTTCACGCAGCCGATAGAACAGATGCGTGCCGCAGCGCATGCAAAACCCGCGTTCCGCCCAGTCCGAAGACGCATAAGTCCGGACGTGCTCCCCGCCCTCGATACGCGGCGCCTGATGGCTTTCGAGTGTCATGAACGGTCCGCCCGTCCAAGTGCGGCAGATGCCGCAATGGCAGACGCCGAGCGAGGGATTCGGGTGTTGAACATGAAGAGACACGGCCCCGCACAAACACGTTCCGCTCAGCACCGCACCAGCTTGATCATCACTCATGGCTTGCTCCTGAAAAAATGAGGCGATGCGCGTAGTCTACGCCTGCTTCACGCTCGGTTACGTCTGCCGCCCAACGCCCTGGCGACGGCCGTGTTAAAAACAGGGGACGGCCAGCCAGACGCGTCACGCCCGACCCGGCGCGGTACGGTGGGGTTGCCCGTTATTCTCTTCCAACTTCCGGGAGTTCCTCATGCAATTCCGCGCATTTTTGGCAGCCAGCGCCGTTGCCCTGGGACTGGCCTCACCCGGCCTGCTCCATGCCCAGAACTTGCCACCGGCCGTATCCGGCCTGGATCTGCAAGACGTCAAGGTCCGAGCCAAGCCCCGGGCCGAATATGGCCGTAATGTCTATGGCACCCTACCCAGCGGCGCCAAGGTCGAGGTTGAGCTGGACGGCCAGGACCTGATCAAGGAAATCGAGACCACCCGCAGAAAACAGTTTTCCGTGGCGGACGTGCGTTCGCTCATCCCGGCCGCCGTGCTGAACAACTCGGCCTTCCCGGCTGACGCCACGCTGGAGAAAATCGAGTTTGAACGCGATGGCCGGATCGAACTGGAAGGCAGACTGGCCTCCGGCAAGAAGTTCGACGCCGAATTCCGGGCCGACGGCCAGCTGCTGGACTTTGATACCGACGACTGAACCCCTTAAATCAGCCCGTGATAGGACCCGCCATCAATCTGCAGGTTCTGTCCGGAAATGAAACCCGCCTGCGCCGAACACAAGTAAGCGCAGGCGCTGGCAAACTCTTCCGGCGTGCCCATCAGACCGGCATCAAACAGTTCACGGGCCTTGTATCTCATAATGCGTGCTTCGTCCGCCCGGCGCAGCTTTCGTCAACAGACCTTGGTCAAGAAGTTCCGTAATATCACGAAGGGCGGTGTCATTGGAACACTTTGCCAATGCCGCCCATTTGCTCGTTGTCAGTTTCCCGTCAAACCCATCAAGCAGCCGGTTCAAGACTTTGATCTGCCGCGCATTCAACGGTATATCCGCCGCACGCTGCCAGAATCGTGCTTTCGCCAAGACGCGATCCAGCGCGGCATGCGCTTGCTCGACCGCCTTCAACAAGGTTGTCAGAAACCACCGCAGCCAAGCCGTCACCTCCATCCCTTCCCGCTGAGTTCGTTCAAGGATGTCGTAATAGGCTTTTCTTTCACGTTGGATCTGGGCGGATAAGCTATAAAAACGTTGTGGACTCAAGTCCGCCCGGGCCAGCAACAAGTCTCCAATGGCACGGGCGATCCGCCCATTGCCATCGTCAAAAGGGTGAAGCGTGACAAACCACAAATGCCCGATTCCTGCACGCAGCAAGGCGGGTTCTTCGGGAGAGGTCAGATTGATCCAAGACAGAAATCTGTCGACTTCATCAGGCAAGCGATTTGCGGGCGGCGCTTCAAAATGGACTTTCTCTCGGCCAATACTGCCTGACACGACTTGCATCGGACCTGTGGCATCGTTGCGCCACGCACCAACACAGATCCGGCTCATCCCCGAATACCCCGTTGGAAACAGCGCCGCATGCCAAGCAAACAAGCGCTCACAAGTCAGCGGCGCCGCCCTATTGGCAGTGGCATCAAGGACCATTTCCACCACCCCTTCCACCCGTTGGTCCGCAGGCGCCAATGCGCCGATATCCACCCCCAAACGGCGCGCAACGGAAGACCGGACCGAGCCCACATCCAGGCTTTCTCCTTCAATGGCGCTGGTTTGCACAACATCCTCTGTCAGGGCGACAAGGCTGGCTTCGTCGCGCAAGGCCATGCCGATATCAGTCAAGCGGCCCAACAGTAACCCTTGGGCGCGACTGACGGCCGCGAGCGGCTCGACCAGCACAGCCAGATCGTATTCCCACCGTGGCCAATGCGGCGATTGCCAGATATATTCACCGTAATTCATGCGGTGATTATGGGGCCACTAGTGGGCTGATGGCAAGTACACACGCCAGAAATGATCATCACCAAAGCCCAGCAAAACTCATGAGGAAAACCCAACCATGCCTACAAAAGGTTTTGTCATACCTTATTCAGGCATGATTCTGCTTAGGTGATGAATCAGCTCATCGCCAACAAGTGAAGAACGCTGATTTATCGTCCAACGCTATCATTCCCTGCATGCAGAACCCGACCAAACCACCCCGTCCGCGCTGCACACGCTGCCAGCGCCCGGCCTCGCATTGCCTGTGCGCGCATATTCCAACCGTGGCCAACCGCACACGCGTTCTGATTCTGCAACATCCCGACGAAAGCAAACACCCGTTGAATACCGCAAAGCTCGCCGTATTGGGACTACAACAGGCTGAACTGTGGGTAGGCGAGCATTTTCCTGAATTGGGGAACCAACTAACTGCCAGCGGCACCGCGGTTTTGTTGTTCCCTGCCAGCGATGATAGCCAGCTTCTGCCAGCCGCCTCGGTGAAAGCGGGGAAAACGCCGCTCTTGATCGTGCCGGATGGCACATGGCGACAGGTGCGCAAAATCATCCAGGCAAACCCGCTGTTGGGCACCCTTCCTCGCCTGGGCCTGCCAGCGGGCGCGCCGTCAGCGTATCGGGTGCGCCAGACGCGGGAGCCCGCCGCCGTTTCCACGCTTGAAGCGATTGTTCGCGGTTTGTCGATACTGGAGCCAGAGCAGGATTTTCAACCGCTGCTGGCCCCGTTCACGGTCATGGTCGAGCAGCAGATCGAGGCGATCGGGCCTGAGGTGTATCAGCGCAATTATCCGTCTACACGCTGAGGGCACGCCCGTCAGGCTGCCCCGCCTACAAGCGCCAGAGCGTGATGCTTACCCGCCATTGGGCGGATATTTTTCCGCATTCTTCAACAGTTTGTTCCGCACCGCCTGATCCAGGTCAACACCCAGCACGGCGGCCAAGCGGACAAGGTACAGCAGGACATCGGCCAGTTCGTCATGGACGGCTTCCGAGGTCTCCGGGCTCGTTGCGGCCGTGTGCGATTGCGCTTCGGTCATCCACTGGAAGATTTCAGACAGCTCCCCGACCTCCCCGGTCAGCGCCATCACCAGGTTCTTGGGTGAGTGATAAGGAAGCCAGTCCCGCTCGATGGCGAAGGTTTCCAATGCCTGCTCCAGGGGAGCGGTGTTGATGAGCGCAGCGTTGTTCGAGGACAAAACGGATCTCCTTCCGCACGGCAACAAGCCATTTCCAGTTCCCGGGCTCCTGAATGAGCCCGCCACAATACAGGCTACGCTTCCGATGGACGAACGCCAAGCGCGTCCGCCGCTTGGCACGCCCGCATGCCGCTCGAATTCGCCAGGCTCCGTAGCGTCCGACGTGGGTGCTGCGGGGCCCAGGCGCCTCCTTCAAGCCGAGGTCGAGCGCCAATGTTTATGCGGCACCCTATTTCTCCGCCGTCAGCATTGCATAACTGTTCATCAGATTGCGGTAGTCGGGGATATGGTTCGAGAACAAGGTGCCCAAGCCCTCAACGTCATTGCGCCAATCGCGGTGCAGCTCGCAAGCCGCGCCAAACCAGGTCATGAGCTGGGCGCCCGCCTGCTCCATGCGGCTCCAGGCTGCTTGCTGGGTCATGCTGTTGAACGTGCCCGATGCATCAGCAATGACGAAAACTTCGAAGCCTTCCTCCAGCGCGGACAACACCGGAAAAGCCACGCACACCTCGGTTACCACTCCTGCCACGATGAGCTGCTTTTTCCCCGTGGTCTTGACGGCCTGCACGAAGTCTTCATTGTCCCAGGCATTGATCTGCCCGGGACGGGCAATATAGGGCGCGTCCGGAAATTTCTCCTTCAGCTCGGGCACCAGGGGACCATTCGGGCCGTTCTCAAAGCTGGTTGTCAAAATGGTGGGAAGCTTGAAATACTCAGCCATATCGGCAAGCGCAAGCACATTGTTCTTGAACTTGTCAGGATCAATATCCCGGACCAATGACAGCAACCCAGTCTGATGATCCACCAACAATACGGCGGCATTCTCTTTATCCAGGCGGACATACGGTTTCTTGCTCATGATGCGCTCCTTGTGTAGGGAGAAAGTGAAGGAATAGGCGCGGCGGGAAACGCGTCGGCATCCCCGCCGAAGCGCTCCACGCCAGCCGTGCTCAATGACTTGGCAAGGCTTCGTCCTGATTGCGCTCGACGGGCGAAATGCGACCGAAGCGCCCACTGCGGAAATCAGCAAACGCCTGCTGGATCTCTGCTTCGGTATTCATGACAAAAGGACCGTGGCCAACCACCGGCTCGTTGATCGGCTCACCGGACAGCCACAACAGGGTAACCTCGTTGTTGGCCTCCAGATGCACGGCCTCTCCGGTCCGGTCCAGGTGCACCAACTGCCCGGCACGCACGACCTCCTGTCCGTTGACCAAAACCGTTCCATGCAGAACGACCAGGGCCAACGTGCGGCCGGGATGCGCCTCCATGGTCACGGAAGCCGACGTGTTGAGCCGCAGGTCCCACACATCCATTGGCGTGAACGTGCGCGCCGGACCGCTAACAGACGCATATTCACCTGCAATCACACGCAAATAACCCGCCTCTTCGGGCAAATCCACCTTCGGGATCTGGTGGTTCAACAAGGTTTGATAGCCGGGATCGGTC
>JBAYOI010000200.1:0-5265 GCA_041678365.1 Pigmentiphaga sp.
GGGCGACGACCCCGGGATGGGATCCAGCTTGGACGGATGGACCGACAACAAAACCGTTAGAGTATAGCGCAGCGGCTTTCTTTTTTTTTGATTTGGCAATCAATTTTTCAAGGGAAAACCCTAGGCGCGCACTTTACCTGCGCGCATGGGCTGGCCATCAGTGAAGAACTCCGGCCGTATCGGCCGGAGCTTCTCCGCCACCATACGGGGGCACCTGCGGTGCCATGTTTAAAATTTGCCTCGCTTAACCTCGCCCTGAAGGGCGAGGCTTGCGCATAGGCCCGTGGTCAAAGAAAGCGCCCTCCGTGGGGTCGGGCTGTTCACCGCGATGGATGCGCCGGATGATGTCATAGGAAAAGCCGCGTGACATCAGGAAGCGGATCTGCTTTGCCCGTGCGCGATCATCCTCGGGCTGCGTGTTGAACTTGCGCTGCCACAAGGCATGCGCCCGCTGGAACTCGGTGTGTTCAAGCGTTTGTTGCAACGGCGCTATATCCTCCGACGCCACGCCATGTTCGCGCAGCGTCTGGACAATTTTTGCGCTTCCCTGGCGCTCCGCGACGCGGTGCACCAGGCTGCTGGCAAACCGCTGGTTGGACAGCCAGCCGCCCCGCTCCAGCTCATCCAGCACGGCGTCCAGTTCTTCCGCCGCTTCCGCGTGGGCCTGGAGCTTGCGCCGCAGCTCCAGGCGGCTGTGCTCACGCCGCGACAACAGCGCGATGGCGCGGGCTTTCAGCGACAGGCCCGCCAATTTACTCGAGCTCGTCCGGACCCGGCACTTCAACCGGCATGGCGCGCGAAATCACGCCGCGATTCTCACGCACGCGATTTTCGATTTCCATGGCCATTGCCGGATTGTTCCGCAAATACTCACGCACATTGTCCTTGCCCTGGCCAATGCGTTCGCCGTTGTAGCTGTACCAGGAACCGGCTTTGTCCACGATGCCCGCGGTGACGCCGAGATCAATGATCTCTCCTTCGCGCGAGATGCCCTCACCGTACATGATGTCAAACTCAGCGCTCTTGAACGGCGGCGCCACTTTGTTCTTGACCACTTTCACGCGGGTTTCGTTGCCGATGACCTCATCGCCTTTCTTGATGGAGCCGATGCGGCGGATGTCCAGGCGGACCGAGGAGTAGAACTTCAGCGCGTTTCCGCCCGTGGTGGTTTCCGGGCTGCCGAACATCACGCCGATCTTCATCCGGATCTGGTTGATGAAGATGACCATGCAGTTGGTGCGCTTGATGGAAGCGGTGAGCTTGCGCAGCGCCTGGCTCATCAGCCGGGCTTGCAGGCCGGGCAGCGAGTCTCCCATGTCTCCCTCGATCTCGGCCTTCGGCGTCAGCGCCGCCACCGAGTCCACGACGATCAGGTCAACCGCGCCCGAACGCACCAGCGCATCCGTGATCTCCAGCGCTTGTTCGCCGGTATCGGGCTGCGAAATCAGCAGGTCCGACAGGTTGACGCCGAGCTTGGCCGCGTACTGGACGTCCAGCGCATGCTCCGCATCAATAAAGGCGCAGGCGCCGCCGATTTTCTGCATTTCAGCAATGACTTGCAGCGTCAGCGTGGTTTTGCCCGACGACTCCGGCCCGTAAATTTCAACGACGCGGCCGCGCGGCAGGCCGCCGACGCCCAGCGCGATGTCCAGCCCCAATGAGCCGGTTGAGACTACCTGGATATCATGCTGGACTTCGTTATCGCCGTAGCGCATGACGGAGCCCTTACCGAATTGCTTTTCGATCTGAGACAATGCCGCGGCCAGCGCCTTCTGTTTTTCAGCTTGGGCCGCCGTGGCCGCCTTTGAACCTTTGGTGTCGTCCATTGTTGAGTCCTTGATGTGAACGGGCAGATTATCGCACTAACAATACTGTATAAAAAAACAGTATAGGATAGCAAGGCCCATGACACACAAACAACATCCCGCTTACGGATAATCGTCGCGCCGCGCCCACTCCCCAACGGCCGGGGACATGGGTTTATTTCACGCCAGCCACTACAATCCCAATCTATGCGTATTCTTATTGTTGAAGATGACACCATCCTCGCGGACGGGCTTTCCCGCTCGCTGCGGCAGGCGGGCTATGCCGTCGACGTGGTGTCCGACGGCCTGGAAGCCGACACCATCCTGGCTTCGCAAGGACTCGACCTGCTGATTCTGGACCTGGGCCTGCCCCGTCTGGACGGGCTGGAGGTCCTGCGGCGCCTGCGCGCCCGCGATTTCCACCTGCCCGTCCTGATCCTGACCGCCGCCGACAGCATCGAACAACGCGTCAAGGGGCTGGATCTCGGTGCGGACGACTACATGGCCAAGCCCTTTGCCCTGTCCGAACTCGAAGCGCGGGTGCGCGCGCTGACCCGCCGTGGCGCGGGCGTCGGGCTCTCCATCCTGCGCCATGGCCGACTCACCTTTGACCAGGCGGGCCGGATCGTCACCATTGACCAGCAAATCGTCGACCTCTCCGCGCGCGAACTGAGCCTGCTGGAAATCCTGCTCGTTCGCTCAGGACGCATGGTCAGCAAGAAGCAACTGGTGGACCACTTATGCGAATGGGGCGACGAAGTCAGCACCAACGCCATTGAGGTGTATATCCACCGGCTGCGCAAAAAGCTCGAAGACGGCGACGTCAAGATCACGACGGTCCGTGGGCTGGGCTACTGCCTGGAGAAAGACGCCAGTCAATCTGGAACCGGCGCCGAACCGCCCCATGGCCAGCCCTGAACGCGCCACGCCCGCTGCCCCGACCAAGCCCGCCCGGTCCTTGTTCGGCCAGATCCTGGACTGGATGCTCGTTCCGCTGTTCCTGCTCTGGCCGATCGGCGTTGCCATGACCTATCTGGCCGCGCAGTCCGTCTCCCAAGTCCCGTATGACCGGGGCCTGGCCACCAGCGTGCGTCTGCTTGCCGAACAAGTCGTCTTCATCAACGACCGCCCCGTCCTGCAAGGCCATCTGCTGCCCAGCCACGCCCTGCAATCCGACGAAACCGACAGCGTGTTCTTTTCCGTAATCGGTGGCTTTGGCGAAGCGCTGGCCGGTGATGCCCAGTTGCCCCGTCCGCCGGACGGCGCCGCCGTGCCGGGAGTCGTGCAGTTCTCCGACGAGGTGTTCCGGGGCTTTCCGATCCGCATGGCCTATACCTGGGTGCGCGCGCCGCATCCCTCCACCCCGCCCACCCTGGTTCAAGTGGCTGAAACCCTGGAAAAACGCTCGCAGCTGGCCAATGAAATCATCAAGGGCGTGATCATTCCGCAATTCCTGGTCCTGCCCATCGCCATCTTCCTGCTGTGGTTCGGCCTGCTGCGCGGCATTGCACCGCTGCAGCGTTTGCAAGCCCGGCTCAAGGCCCGCAGCCCCAACGACCTCTCCCCGATCAATGAGAAAGAAGTGCCCCAGGAAGTGGCGCCGCTGGTTGCGGGCATGAACGACCTGCTCAGGCGCCTGTCCGCCAACATCGAAGCGCAGCAGCGCTTCGTTGCCGACGCCGCCCACCAGCTGAAAACCCCGCTGGCGGGCATGCGCACCCAAGCCGAACTGGCCATGCGAACCACCACCAAGCAAGACATCGACGCCAGCCTGCAGCACTTACTGTCCGGCGCGGAACGCGCCACCCGCGTCGTCAATCAACTGCTCGCCATGGCGCGCGCCGAAGACAAAGGGATCCTGCCCACGCTGAATCAGCCACTGGACCTCAACAGCCTGGCCAGCGAACAGACCTTCGAATGGATTCCGGTTGCCCGCCAACGCAGCATTGATCTGGGTTTTGAAGAAAGTGAAACGCCCGCGCACATCTCGGGCAACGCCCTGCTGCTGACGGAACTGCTGAGCAACTTGCTTGACAACGCGCTGCGCTATACCCCGCTGGGCGGGACCGTCACAGTCCGCATCCGCAAGCAGGACGACCGCGCCATTCTTGAAGTGGAGGATTCCGGCCC
The DNA here is from genome assembly GCA_041678365.1 of Pigmentiphaga sp. Classification (GTDB taxonomy): domain Bacteria; phylum Pseudomonadota; class Gammaproteobacteria; order Burkholderiales; family Burkholderiaceae_B; genus Pigmentiphaga. The sequence continues at coordinate 3,936 of JBAYOI010000200.1, forward strand.
CGGCATTCCGGTCCAGGACCGGATGCGGGTGTTCGACCGGTTCTATCGTGTGCTTGGTACCCAGACGGACGGCAGCGGTCTGGGCCTGGCCATCGTCAAGCAGATTGCCTTGTTGCACCAGGCCGACACCGACATCCTGGACAATCCCAGCCAGACCGAGCCGGACACGCCGGGTACCTTGATCCGGGTCACGTTTCCGGAGGCGGTGCTCCCGCCCCCGGTCACCGATTAACGCAGGATGATTGAGGCAATCACCCCGGTGGCGGCCGCCACCAGCAGGAAATCCGAGCCGACATTGACCCAGTAATGTCCCGGCGCGGGCGCGCCCAGATGGTAATGGCGCCAATCCACGACCCGATAGGGGCCATGCCGGTAATGGCTCGGCAAGTGCTGCCCCCGCGCCCAGCGATGCGGTGGCGGTCCGCCATAAGAAACGACGGGACCACGGCCGCGATGCGCATGGCGGAGCCCTTTATGCGCGTGCTTGTGCGCATGTTTTCCTTTGTGGTGCCCTTGCGCATGCGGGTGGTTGAACTTCGGCCCGCCGTGTCCGCGATGGTGGTCTCTTGCTTGCACGCCGACGGATGCCAGGGCGATCATGGCGCCAGCCAGCGTAACGGCAATCGTGGTCTTTTTCATGATGAACTCCTTATACTTGTGGCCAAACCATGCCTCGCCATCGTTTGCCACACACCGACTATAGCCACCAAATCTCCGCTTGCCTGTTACAGAAATGCACTGAAACGCATCGACAGCCGCAAGCGATGTGAATGCCTCTCGCCAACAGGCTTCTTGGCCCATTCACCGCGACCCGCCAGTCACGACGCGCACCAGGAGCAGCAATGCGTTTCATTTATCGTTGTTTTTTTGTCACCTCCCACCTTGTTTGGCAGCTTGCCCTGGCGCTGAGCCTGGGCCTGGTTTTCTCCAGCGCGCAGGCGGCGCGCCCCATGATCACCGACGATGCCGAAATCGTCGACGCCAAGGCCTGCCAGCTTGAGAGCTGGATACAGTCGAACCGAGGCAGCACCGAATACTGGGCCCTGCCCGCCTGCAACCCAACAGGCAACGTAGAGTTGACACTGGGCGGCGCGCGCTTGCATTCGAGCAGCGGACCTCACTTCAGGGTAGCGGTATTCCAGGGAAAAACGGTGCTGAAGGCATTGGAAGCCAATGGGTGGGGGCTCGCGCTGTCAGTCGGCACGGCCAAACAGCGGCCTGCTGGCGGCAGTGCCCGCGAATGGTATGTCAACGCGCCCGCCAGCTTTTCCTTCCGCAACGATAGCCTGCTGCTCCACACCAATCTCGGCTGGTTACGCGATCCGGACAC
>JBAYOI010000201.1:0-5169 GCA_041678365.1 Pigmentiphaga sp.
CAAGAGCACCTGCTGAACAACGTGTTCTTCGACACCTGCGTTTATCACCAGCCCGGCATTGACCTGCTGACCCGCGTGATCCCCGTTGACAACATTTTGTTCGCTTCGGAAATGATCGGCGCCGTGCGCGGCATTGATCCGGAAACCGGCTTCTACTACGATGACACCAAACGCTATATTGAAGCCGCCGACATCAATCCCGAACAACGCTACAAAATCTATGAAGGCAACGCGCGCCGCGTGTTCAGCCGACTGGATACGGCACTGAAAGCCAAAGGTCTATAGAGGGGAAGACCCACCCCCTACGCGCGGTGCTTCCCTCAAGATGTAACAGCAGCCAGGGGTGGAACCTTGTAGGAGCTTTGCTCGCGAATGTTCGCAATAAAATGGTTCGCGAGCAAAGCTCGCTCCTACAGAAGAACCTCGGCTGAACCCAGGACACTGCGGATCTGGCTCTGCCAGTCCGCTGGTGTCGCCCCCTTGAGGGGGCGCGCGAAGCGCGTAGGGGGTGGGCTTTTTCAACTGGAAATCATGTCAGACACCACGCCCGCTTCCCGCCCTGAACTTGATGACGCCACGCTGGCCTATGCCGAACAGGTGTTCGACTGTGCCCGCAACGGAGACACCGCCACGCTGGTCTCGCTGCTGGAGCGCGGCTTGCCGCCGAACCTGCTGACCGCGCGCGGTGAAAGTCTGCTGATGCTGGCCAGCTATCACGGCCATCGGGATACCGTGCTCGCCTTGCTGGCGGCGGGCGCCGATCCGGAAATCCGCAATGCGCGCGGCCACTCCATCCTGGCGGGCGCCGTTTTCAAGGGACATGAGGAAGTGGTCAATGCCTTGCTCGAACAAGGCTGTGATGTGGAGGGCCGCGCCGAAGACGGCAAGACCGCCTTCATGACGGCGGCCATGTTCAACCGGATTGCAATGATGAACCTGCTGCGGGACTACGGCGCAGACCCCAAGGCCACGGATAATCAAGGCCATGACGCCCGGATTGCCGCCACCATCATGGGCGCCGACGAAGCGCTGCGCTGGCTGGATAAACACGCCTGACGCGGCATCGGCTCCGGACCGCACTTTAGCGGCGCTTGCTCAACAGGCTGCCGCCCAGCTTCATCAAATCATTCAGGCCCAGCTTGCCATCCCCATCCTGATCCAACAGGCTGCCCAGCAGGCCGCCCGCCAAACCGCCCTGCTGGCGAGTCTGGGCGGCTTCACGGCCCAGGGTTTGGCCCAAGGCCCCCGCATCCATGCCGCCCGCGCTGACCTGCTTGGCCAGAAAGGCCATCACCAGCGGCGCGAGCATTTGCAGCAGCTTGGCCGCGCCATCGCTGCCCAGGCCCGTCGCCTGCCCCAGGCTGGATTGCGCTTCCTGCTGGCGATTGCCAAAAATATGGCCAAGAATGTTGGCGCCATCGGTTTGCGCGGCAGACGCATTCGATCCCCGCACCACCGCGCTCAGCAAGGCGCCCAGATCCATGCCTGGCTGCGCATGGTCCTTCTGTAAAGCGTTGAACAAGGATTGTGCGCCATTGATTTGCCCGGCGTTATGGCCAAGCGTACCGAGCAGCATCGGCAAGGCAGCGCCGACGGCTTCCCGCGTCTGGGACTCCGAGGCGCCCAGTTGCTGCGACAACTGACTCAATGAAGAACGGTCAATGTCGGCCAACAATTCGTCGGACAGGGAAGGCCTGGCTTGCATAGGGATCTCCGGAAAAGCGCATGCGAATACGCCTATGCTAAACCGGGCGCGGGCAGAGACTGCAAACGATGTTTGCCAACCCCAACGCCAGCCCCTAAGCGTTGCGCACCACCAATTCAAGCTGGAACACGAGCTTTTGCAAAAAGGCTTCGCGCTTTGGATCCGCGTCCATGAACTCGCATCCCATATGCACCAGTTCGGTCTCGCCGTCATTCACAGTGCGTTCGACGACCTTGCGCGTGGTGACCACTTTCAGGCTCGCGCGCATGGAGCCAAGCTCGTTGAAATCCAGCCACGTATTGGGCAGCAGCTCGCCCGGCAGCGGCAATTCGCGGATGCTGGACTTGATGCGCAAGCCAACGCCCGCCAGGGACAGATCCTGGATGCGAAGATCAAATTCCTTGCCCTCCCTGAACCGGACCTTGGCCAGGCGGGTGGTGGGCGGAGAGACCCGGACCCGGAAGAACGCCCTTCTTTGCAAGCGGTAGAGCTGGGCCGGAAACGCGGCTTCATACACCCAGTTCCCGGTCAGCGGCTCACGCTCCTCCATGACCCGCACCGAGCCTTCCACAATGAACTCGACCTTGGCACCCCGCGATGCGCCGCTGAACACCAGCGCATTTTCCTTGACGATGCGCGGCAGGTCGCTCGGGACGGTTGGGCAAAAATGGAAGACTCTTCCCGCCTTGTCCACGTCGGTCAATCGACAGGGGATTGCTTGCTCCCGGGCGGCGTCCGACTTCAAGAAGATGTACAAGTGATCCGGTGTGCGCATCAGTTCCTGCAAAACTGAGTAAACCGTCAGAGGATCGTCGTACCAATGTTCCGGAATAGAGTGGGTCACAAGAATGTACGTTAACGAATAGGCTGAAAAAATCCGATCCTCGGCAAGCGATGTGATCGGCCTCGGATCAAATCCAGAAAATGATAGCAAGTGTAACCCGCCTACTCCACTTTGCGCCAAAACCGCAATACAAGTGAAGTAGTCCAAAGGCTCCCAAAACCCGCGCCTTTGGACGATAGAATGTGGGATGCTCGCTTCACCTCGACACTGAGGATTTTCATGACCCACTGCATCCGCTTATTCGCGCACAGCCTCCTCCTGCTCGTGATGCTGGGCGCTTTGCTGACGCCTGTTCACGCCCAGGACGCTGACCTGCCCACGGCGGCCAGCGCGCAGGAAGTGCTGGATTTGCTGCAGGATGACAGCAAACGCGAAGCCCTGGAGCAGGCGCTGACCGTGCTGGCCAATCCGGAACTGGCGTCCGCGGCGGGTCCAGGCACGCCGCCTCCGCCCACGGGCCTGATCAATCAAAGCTTGGGCGCCCTGCATCAGCAGTTGGAGCGGGCCTTGCAAGAGTGGCGCTTCACCCATCAAACCTTCAGCGAGTCCCGCGTGCTGCTGACCTGGCTCAACGAGCGCCTGAGCACACCCGAACTGCGCACACCTTTCCTGCTGTCCGCGCTGGCCCTGCTGCTCACGCTCGGCCTGGCGCTCGCCATGGAAACCTGGCTGCTGCGCTTGCTGCGGCCCCGCCTGACGCTGCTGGAAGCCGCCGCCGCGCGGCAATATGCGCGCGACCAAGCCTCGGCCACCAGAGACCTTGAACAGCAGCAGGTGTCGTGGCGCTTGCTGCGCCGCCTGCCCTATGCGTTCTCCTATCCCTTGCTCAGGCTCACGCCGCTGCTGGGTCTGCTCGGCGTGGTCATGCTGATGACGATGCTGCTTGGCGGCCGCCAGGCGTCCTTCATTCCGCCGCTGATCAGTCTGGTCGAGGCCTATCTCGCGGTTCGGCTCACGCTGGCGGGCTTCCAGGTCCTGATTTCCCCCAAACACCCGGGCTTGCGCCTGTTCACGCTGTCCGAGGCCGCCGCCAAGCACCTCTACCTGACCGTGCGCCGTCTCGTTTTCCTCGCCATTTTCGGCATGGCCGCCGCTGACATCCTGATGGGGACGGGGCTGTCCGAAAATATGCACAACGCCCTGTCGAAGATCGTTTCGCTGGCGGTTTACTTACTGCTGATCATCAACGTCTGGCTGGTCCGGCATGAGGTCTCGCAACGCATCCGCGACTGGGGAAACCCCGGCAGCAGCTGGGCCCTGATGCGCCACATCCTGGCCGATATCTGGGTCTATGCGGTCATCATTTCCATTGCCCTGTTGTGGATCGTATGGGCGCTCGGCGTCGTCAACGGCTTTGCGCAATTCATGCAAATCATGTGGCGCTCCGCCGTGGTCATCCTGCTGACCATTGCCCTCGTCATCCTGGCGCTGGGCAGCCTGGACCGGCTGTTCTACGGCCAGGACAATCCCCAGGACCAGGACGCCTGGCCGGTCTATCATCGTTGGGCCAAGCGCCTGGTCCTGCTGGTCCTGCTCGCCGCGGGCGGCATCACGCTGCTGGCATCGTGGGGCATACCGATCCAGCTCTGGTTCGCGCCGGACACCCTGGCCCGCAAGCTGCTGTCCTCGTTGATGACCGTCTCGCTGGCCGGCCTGCTGGCCATGTTCATCTGGGAACTGTCCCACCGCGCCGTGAAAAAGAAAATCACGGCCTGGAATCTGACCGGCGATCACCAGCGCGCGGCCCGGCTGACCACCCTCGTGCCGCTGCTGCGCGCCGCGCTGATCGTGATCCTGTTGCTGGTGGTGGCCATGACGGCGCTGAGCCAGCTGGGCATCAATATCGCGCCGCTGCTGGCGGGCGCCAGCATCGTCGGGGTCGCGCTGGGCTTTGGCTCGCAAAAGCTGGTCCAGGACTTCATTACCGGCGTTTTCCTGCTGATGGAAGATGCGATGCAAGTGGGTGACAGCGTGACCCTGGCGGGCGTGACCGGCACGGTGGAGAATCTATCCATCCGCACCGTTCGCCTGCGCTCCGGCGATGGCGCGCTGCACGTCGTGCCGTTCAGCTCGGTCAGCACCGTCACCAACACCAACAAGGGCATCGGCAACGTCAACTTCACCCTTCGCGTCCGCGCGGACAGCGACGTCGAGAAGGTCACGCGCGTGATTGCCGAAGTGGGCCGGGCAATGCGCAAGGACCCGATCATCGGCCCCGTCCTGCGCAAGGATCTGTCCCTGTACGGCATTGACCAGCTCGACGGCGCCAGCCTGACCTTCGCCGGCCAGCTCAACACCAATGACCGCAGCCGGGCCGCCGTCTCCCGCGACTTCAACCGCCGGATCATCGAGGCCTTCCGCCAGAACCACATCGCGCTGGCCAATCCGCAGGAGCGGATTGTTGCCGAAGACACCCCTCCGCTGATCGGCGCCGCGCAGGACGGGCCCGCCCGCGAACAACCTTCTCCGTAAGCACCCGCCACCATGAATCTTTCCTTACTGACGCAATTCATCAACCAGCGCTATGACGACGACCTCATCCCGCGCCTGGTTGACTACGTGCGCATTCCCGCCAAGTCGCCGATGTTCGACCCCGACTGGGAACAGCACGGCTATCTGG
>JBAYOI010000202.1:0-5114 GCA_041678365.1 Pigmentiphaga sp.
AAGCAGCTATCTCACGGCGGTGGGCGGCACCCCGGCTCAATTCGGTGAAAAAATCCGCTCCGACGTCGAGCGCTACGGCGCCGTCATCAAAAGCGCAAACATCCGGATCAACTGATCGCTTGCCCAAAGCAGCGCGCGGGGGCGGCCTCCATCATGGGAGCCGCCCCTTTTTCATTTGACCCATCAATCTTAGACGCGCCGCTCGTTGATGACGTCCAGAAGCACCTCCCTGAATATCTCCATCACCGCGGGCTGCGCCCGTCCCTTCCGGCTGATCAAATGAAAGTCCAGGGGCAGATTCTCCCGGTCCAGCAATGCGGTCACGGTTGATAACCGGGCCGAGGCCGAGATCGCGAAGGTTGGCACAATTGTCGGCCCCACTCCACTGGCCGCCATGCCGATCAAGGTTTCCAGATTATTGAAAATAAACCCCGGGCTTTGCGGCTTGCCCGCCTTTTTCTTGCATCGGTTGATCAATTGCTGCAGCTCCGAGGTCGGGCTGAGCTCAACAAAAGGGGTCTCCGGCAGGTCCTGCCAAGCCAGACGGCCGGAGGGAGGCTCATGCTTGAACAACAAGGGCTCGGCGCGCGACTCGACATAGGCAAAGTCGAATTTGAACAAGGACTCTCGTCCGAGTTCCGCCAGGCGCTTGGCAAAGATCCCCAAGCCGCAATCCACCGCATCGCTGCGCACCAAGGTTTCAACCTCTGGCTTCGGCACGTCCACCAGTTGCAGTGACACCGTCGGATGCAGGGCACGCAATCGCTTGTGGACATGGGGCATGACGCTTGCCGAGAACACCGGCGTGGCCGCCACATGGAGCGTTCTGCGCTGCTCCGCGGAGGCTTGGTTCAGGGAGGGCGCCACGCTGTCGAGCTCATCAATGACGCGCTGCGCGCTGACCAGGAAACGCCGTCCCACTTCGGTCAACTCCACCGAGCGCGTCGTCCGTTCAAACAGCTGGCACTCCAGGCGGCTTTCCATTTCCCGCATCATCAGGCTCAACCCCGGCTGGCTGATGTGCAGTTCCTGCGCGGCGCGAGTAAAGCTGCGCGCCGTGGCCAAGGTCAAAAACGCACGCAAATGACGGACGGACAAATTCATAACACTCTAAAATAAATGTATTCACAACATATATTAGACATATTAAAAGGCGATTCCTATAATTTTTTTTGGGCATTCGGCAGCTCATCCACCCGAGCATGAGCACACCATTTCTTGCCGCAACACGCTCTATTCCATTGAGGAGTCCCTATGTCTTTCCCCCAACGCGATGGTCAGGACATCGCACGCCGTTTATATAGCGCCCTGGTTCTGCCGCTGACGGATCAACTCCAGATCGACGAAGCGGGTTTCCGCCAGCTCATCCGCTATTACCTGGCTCAGCCTTTTGCCGAACAGGGTGGCTTGATCGTCAACCCGGAAGCAGGGGAAGTTTTCTATCTCACCAGGGAAGAAAAACGGCGCGTGCTGGAAATCGCACTGGAGGAAACCAACGGACGCATGCCGGTGCTGGCGGGCGCATTCGGCTGGACCACGGAAGAAGCGGTTGAACTGGCCGCCGAAGCCAAGGCCATGTGCGCCGACGGCCTGTTTGTCATCCCGCCCGCGGGTTCAATGGATATCTCGCTGGCCTGGGATCCGATCCGCTATCCCGAAGTCTGGCTCGATCAACTGAAAGCCCAGGACCGGGCCGCAAATCTGCCGATGTTCACCCATCCCGTCACCAGCCGCACGGACCCGTGGGGCATCGGCCTGCCGCTGGAAACCACGCTGAAGTTCTGCAATGAAATACCGAATATCGTCGGCTGGAAGATGACTTATGCCTATCCCGGCCACCGCATCCTGGCGCGGGCGATGCGCGAACAAGCGCCTCATGTCGCACTGCTGTGCTCCAGCGCGCACTTCTTCCATGAATACCTGTCGGTCGGCAATTTTGACGGCACCATCAGCGGCTCATGGAACTATGCGCTCGAGCCCATGCTGGAACACATCACGGCATGCCGCAACGGCGATTTTGCCGCAGCCCGGAAAATCTGGGACAACGGCCTGGCCCAATTGCATGAATACATCTACGCCGAACCTGGCCGTCTGCACGTGCGCTATAAGATCGCCGCCTGGTTGAGGGGTCTGATTGCCTCGCCGCGCATGCGCCCGCCGATGCCGAACCCGCGCCGCGAAGAAATCGAACGCATTTCACAATTGATGCAGCGCGCAGGTTTGCCGGTCATTGAGAACGTTGAATAACGTTAGCTTATAAATAAGGAGACATCATGTTCAAGCCGGTTGTTCGACACATCGCCCTCGCCCTGGCGGGCCTGCTTCTTGGTTCAACGGCCTCGGCCTCGGACTTTGGCAGCCGTCCCATCCGCGTGGTCGTTCCCTTTCCGCCTGGCGGCTCCACCGACGGCGGTACACGCATCGTTGCCACCAAACTCAGTGAAGTTCTCGGCCAGACGGTGTTCATCGACAACCGGCCGGGCGCGGGCACGACCATCGGCGCCGCTTACGTTGCCGCCGCGCCTGCCGATGGCCATACGCTGTATGCCACCGGCCCCACGACTCATGTCACCTCACAGGCCTTGTACAAGAACCTCCGGTACGATGCGCTGAAGAGCTTCGCGCCGGTCGGCCTCATTGCCGCATCGCCATTCATCATTACCGTGCATCCGGACTCGCCGTTCAAAGACCTGGGCGAACTGCTGGACAATGCGCGGGCGCAACCGGGCAAACTTACCTACGCCTCAAGCGGCAATGGCGCCGCACCGCACCTTGCCACGGAAATCATCTCGCGCGCCAGCAACGTCGAATTCATCCATGTGCCGTTCAAAGGCGTCGGTCCGGCACTGGTTGCGCTGATGGGCAAGCAAGTCGACTTTGCCATTGCCGATGCCAGCGTGGTACCGCTGCTCAAGGAGGGCAGACTGCGCGCCCTGTCACTGACCACGACCCGCCCTTCAAGCATCGTGCCCGGCATTCCGACACTGGATCAAGCCGGTGTCCCCGATGTCGACATTCCCAGCTCGCTGGCCTTGTTGGCCCCGGCCGGTACGCCTCCAGCGGTGCTGAACCAGCTCAATACCGCGCTGAATACCGTTCTGGCTTTACCCGAGGTCAAGGAGAAACTGGCGGCCCAAGGCCTGGAAGTTGCGCCGGGCAGCCCGCAGATGGTGTCGGATTTCATGGAGAAGGAGTCCGCTCGCTATACACGCATCATCAAAGAGGCGAATATCCGGATTGATTGACCGGCCGGGCAGCCCATCAAGAACGTCGGCCAGCCGGTCGGCGCTTTTCCGCCGCAAGACGGGCTGCCTTTTCCAGCGTGAAGAGCCCCGGCCGTATCGGCCGACGCTTCTCCGCCACCCTACGGGGGCACCTACGGTGCCATGGTTAAAAATTGCCTCGCTTGACCTCGCCCTGAAGGGCGAGGCTTGCGCATAGGCCCGTGGTCAAACAACGCAAATCCGGCTCACCCCCCTCTGCGCGGGCCAATGACCTGCGCGCGGCTCCACCGGTCCTGCTCCACCAGATTCACCATGAATTCATGCAGGCGGTTGGCGATCTTGTTCACCGCAGCCACATGCCGCCGGTTCTCATGGACATACAAAGCCCAGGCCACATAGAGGTTGCGGACCGGAATCGCCTGAAGCTGCCCGCCCGCCATGCTCTGCTTATGAAAAGCGGAGTAGGGCATGACTGTGTGGCCGAGTCCTTCGCTGGCAAAGGACAGGCATAGCGGCAAGGTTTCCACATCTATCACATCATGCAGGCGGCGACCTTGACGTCCCAAGTGGTCATCGATGGACTGGCGGATGACGTTGGGCCTGCCCGGCAAAATCAACTTCATCTGCTCCAGCTGCTCAGGCAGGACCTCCTCCCCCAGCGCCAGGGCGTCCAGGCCGCAGCCCACCAACAGCAGTTGCTCACGAATCACCGGGCGAACATGATGCGGGCTTTTCTCGATCCCACGGTAATCCATGACGCCCACATCCACGATGTTCTGCGTCATCCATTGATGCAGATGATGAATGAATCCCTCATAGACGCGCAGCGACATCGGTGATGCGTCACGCAGTTCCGTCACGGTAAACGGAACACTGACCATGTCATGCAGGGAAAAGGGCAAGCCGATCGATACATGGGTTTTCACACGCTGGCCCAGCGCGTCACGCAGGATATCCGCTTGGCGCAGCAACGGTTTTGCATGAGTAATCAATAACTCTCCCGCCGGGGTCAGCTCCACGCCGCGTGGCTTCCTGACCAGCAGCGCCGCGCCCAGATCATGCTCAAGCGCCGCAATACGCCGGGACAGGGCAGGCTGCGTCAACCCCAAGTCTTCCGCCGCACGATTGATGCTGCCAGCTTCAACGACTCTCATTAGACAATCAATCAATCGCAGATCCACGCTTCCTCCTTTTGGATGGCAACGATGTTCAACACTTCCCGTTCAACAGCCATATCGACATTCGAGTATTCTCCCGCCGCGCGGCTCACTAAGCTAGATACGTCAAGCTCGGCCTCGTCCTCGCTTGGCCACTCAACTATCAGTTCGAGGGTCGACGCCAACATCCAGCGCGGATATTGGCCATGGCCCCATCGCACAGCTCAAGGAGACGCATGTTGATTCGCACTTTCATCACCCGCTCGGGCCTTGCCCTGACCGCCCTGCTGGCTGTGCATGGGCCAGGCCACGCCCAAGCCGCAAACTATCCGGCCAAACCCGTACGCATCGTCGTGCCGATGATTGTTGGCGGCGCCACTGATGTCATCACCCGTTTATTGGCTCAATCACTGACGAAAATGAACGGTCAGACCTTTTTCGTTGAAAACAAGCCCGGCGCCAACACCATCATCGGCACCGACATCTGCGCCAAAGCGCCCGCGGACGGGCATACGCTTTGCATGGTCACCAGCAGCTCGCTCTCCATCAACCCCTATGTCTATGACAAATTGCCTTATAACGTGCTGACGGACTTCGCGCCGGTCGCACCCCTGGTGGATCCGGACATGGTGCTGCTGGCCTCTCCGAAGCTTGGTGTTGGCAACCTGAAAGAACTGCTTGAGTATGCCAACCGCAACCCTGGCAAAGTCGCCTACGGCACCTTCGGTATCGG
>JBAYOI010000203.1:0-5053 GCA_041678365.1 Pigmentiphaga sp.
GCGGGCTTGTTCGCGGCGGCGCGGCTGCTTTTGAACGGCAGCGTAATCCGGCAGGTCAAGCCGCCGCCGCTGCGGGGCACCAGGGACAGGCTGCCGTCGTTTCTTTGAATCAAGCGATTGACAATGGCCAGGCCCAGGCCGGCGCCGCCCGCATCGGTGCGCGCTTCGGAGCCGCGAATGAAAGGCCGCATCATGCGGCTGGCGTCAGCCGGATCAATGCCGGGCCCGCGATCACTGATGTCGATGAAAACGCGGCCGCTGCGGCTGTAGGCATCTACGCTGATGTCCGCCTCCTGGCCCGCCGTGTGTCCATAGCGGCGCGCATTCTCAATCAGGTTGCTGACTGAACGCTCCAGGTCGCTGATGGCCACGAGTGTCCACAAGCCGGGTTGGATCGTGAAGTTGACTTGGCCGCCCAGGGCTTCGGTATGGGTTTTTTCGCGTTCCAGAAACTCGCGCAGCGGCGCTGAAATGTCCACGATGCTGGCGCTATCCGACGTCGGCTTGGCATATTCCATGAACTGGCCGATGGTGCGGCTGATCTGGTCCAGGTCACCGTCAATAGCCTGCTTGGCATCGTCGGAAACGCCGCTGAGTTCTATTTCAAGCCGGAGCCGGGCGAGCGGCGTGCGCAGGTCATGGGAAATCCCGGCCAGCATCAGCGAACGATCCGATTCGGCGCGTGCAAGCTCGGACACCATCCGGTTGAAGTTGGCATTGACGCGCCGCAACTCCTCCGGACCGGTTTCGGGCAGCGGCGCGGGCGTTTCTCCGCGAGACAGCGCCAGCGTGGCCCGACTCAGGCGGGATAGCGGCCGGTTGACGAAACTCACGATCATCGCCGCGCCGATCAGGGACAGCAACAGCGCCGCCGTGCCCCAGCCCAGCCATTCAATGCCGGGTATGCGTTCGGCGCGATCGCGTTCAATCACGATCCAGTATTGGTCGTCGCCAATCGGAAAGCTGACCCACAGACCGGGGATGTTGTTTACTTCCCAGGCGATGGTGGTGTCAGGACCGAGGCGGTCAAGAATATGGCGCAGCACGCGCTGCAGGATCTCGCGATCCGGCACGCTGTGCGTGATGTCTTTTTCTTCAAGGGGATAGATCTGAATCCCTTCGTTGGTGGCAAGATCCATCAACAGAAAGCGGCGTTCCGATTTTTCCGCATGAACCAGGGCTGCTCGCGTGATATTGACGACGGTCACGATCTGCTGGGCAACCTGTTGAGCGCGGGGCTCGATTTCCATGCTTCTGAATGCCTGTAGCCAAGCAGCCAGACTGGCTGTCATCAAGACAGTCAATAGAAGAAACGTCCGGCTGAAAAGACCCAGCCGGGACGCTACGCTCACTTTATCGGGCATTGGAAGAGTTAGGCGCCGCCGTCAGGAACGAACACATAGCCCAATCCCCAAACCGTTTGAATGAAAACCGGTTTGGCTGGATCTGGTTCGATCAGCTTGCGCAGTCTTGAGATCTGCACATCCAGGCTGCGATCGAAGGCTTCGTATTCCCGACCCCGTGCAAGTTCCATGAGTTTGTCGCGAGACAGTGGAATCTTGGGATGGCGCGCAAAGACTTTCAAGACCGAGAATTCGCCGGTGGTCAGCGGAACGGGCTCATTGTCCCGGGTCAGGGTGCGGGTGGCCAGATTCAGGACATAGGGTCCGAAACTGATCGACTCGCTGTCCTGGCTCGGCGCGCCCGGATGCTCGTCCGGACCGCGCCGCCGGAGCACCGCATTGACCCGGGCCAGCAGCTCTCGGGGATTGAAAGGCTTGGGTAGGTAGTCATCGGCGCCCATTTCAAGGCCGACAATTCGATCGACGTCTTCCGCCTTGGCGGTGAGCATGATGATGGGGGTGTTGTCGCGTGCCCCGCGCAGGCGGCGGCAGATAGACAGTCCATCCTCACCGGGCAGCATGAGGTCAAGCACCAGGAGGTCGAAGCGTTCGCGCTGCCAAAGCTTGTTCATGGTCTGGGCGTTTTCGGCAACCCAGACGGAAAAGCCCTGCTCAGCAAGATAGCGGCGAAGCAAGTCGCGCAATCGGACGTCGTCATCGACAACCAGGATTTTTTTGGGGGCGTTGGCTAGTGACATGGCGCAAATGTAACGGAGCAGAAGTCCCGAATCCATATGAGGACATTAGATGTTACACATATGGCGATTCAGAAAACAAATTAATCTATGTAGGCTATGAAATCGGGCGGTATGATAGTCTCCGTTGGAAGTTGAAATTCAGAACATTGCGTAAGCCCGTTTCGTCTGCGCTCATTATGGTGCTTGGTTTGCTGCTTGTCATTATGATCATGGCAGCAGGGGGACTCGTGAGCCGCTGGGACGTAAAACCCGCCCCGTCCAATCCTCAGCCCGCGTCCGCGTATTGGCAGGCAGAAGGCGTGCCGCCGGGAACCGGACACTGGCAATCCACGACGCGTGAAATGTCGCCGGAGAAGCGCGAGGCGCTGCGCAACGACATCATTGCGATCCGGCAGAGCCTGTCGCGCCGCATTTCGGAAGAAAAGGCCGCCGCGCCTTGAAACGGATCGAGCCGAAAGCCTTACAATCCCGGCATGACACAAGCCATTCTTGCCATTGAAACCTCCGCCGCCTGTTGCGGCGTCGCCTTGCTGCTTGCCGCCAACGGCCAAACCCATCTTTATCACCGCGAACACCATGGCGTGCAGGAGCATTCCGCGCGCCTGCTGCCTATGGTGGATGAGGTGCTGGCGGAAGCGGGATTACCGCGTACCGCGCTGACAGCGGTGGCGTTCGGGCAAGGGCCGGGCGGCTTTACCGGCTTGCGGGTGGCTTGCGGCGTGGCGCAAGGAATTGCCTTCGCGCTGGATATCCCGGTGATTCCGGTCGTTTCTCATGAGGCCATCGCGGCGGAGACCGCGGCTGAACCGGGCGACCGGGTGTTGGTGTTGATGGATGCGCGGATGTCCGAAGTGTATGCGGCCGTGTATGAACGGCAGGACGAGGCCGACGCGTTTGCCGTCGTCTGTGCGCCGGTGCTGATGGCCCTGTCCAGCATTCCCGCCTGGCTCCAGACCTTTGCGGCGCCACACGGAGAAAGTTGGCTGGCTGGGGATGCGCGGCAGGTCTATCCGGAAGCCTTTGATAGGACGCCCCCTTTGCGCCAAAGCCCGGTGCTGCGGCCGTCGGTGCTGGCGTTGGCCAGGCTCGCGCAATACAAGTATCGGCATGGCCTGAGCGGTTCCGCCGAGCAGGCGAGCCCGCTTTACGTGCGCGACAAGGTCGCCTTCACCACGGAAGAGCGGGCCGCCGGGGCGGGCGGAAATCCGCGCGCCGCCCAAGCATGAGCGCGCTGATCCGTCCGATGCAGGCGGAAGACCTGGCCGTCGTGCATCGCATTGAAAATCACAATGCCGCCTTTCCGTGGACGGCGGGACATTTTGCCGACTCGCTGGCCGCGGGCCATGACTGCTGGAGCCTGGTGCTCGATGGCGCGGTCATCGGCTATGCGATTGCCATGCCGGTCGTTGATGAAGTGCATTTGCTGAACCTGGGCGTCGATGCCATGCATCAGCGCCAGGGGTGGGGGCGGCGCTTGCTGGGCTGGGTTGAAGAACAGGCGCGCGCTTGCGCGCATGACTCGGTGCTGCTGGAAGTTCGCCGCTCGAATGTCGGTGCGATTGCCTTGTATGCGTCGGCGGCTTACCAGGCCATTGGTGTGCGCAAAGCCTACTATCCGGCCTTGAATGGGCGGGAAGATGCGTGGGTGATGCGCAAGACCCTGATGCCAAGGAGTGAAGATGAATGAGTTGCGCAAAGCCTGGCTGAAAGAGTTGGGCGTTGATCGGGTCTTTGCGTTTCCCGCCGCCGCGCCCGCGCATCCCGTTCCGCAGGCGGCTTCTGCGGCCCCAGCCTCGGCACCCGTTGCCGACGCGGCCAGGCAGGCCCCGCCCGCCCAGGTGGCTGCGGTGCAGGAGGCGCCAGTGCTCAACCCGCGCGAAGCCTTGCTGGCGCTGCATGCCTCGGTACAGTCCTGCATGGCTTGCGAACTGTCGGCCACACGGCGAAACGTGGTGTTCGGCGAGGGCGTGACGGATCCGGAATGGCTGATCATTGGTGAAGCGCCAGGCGAACAGGAAGACCGGGCGGGCCGTCCTTTCGTGGGTAAATCCGGCCAGTTGCTGGATGTCATGCTGAGCGTGATCGGCGCCAACCGTCAGACCAACGCCTATATCGCCAACATCGTCAAATGCCGTCCGCCGAACAACCGCGACCCGCTTCCCGCTGAAATCCAGGCTTGCCAAGGCCATCTGCATGCGCAGATAGCCTTGTTGAAGCCCCGGCGCATTCTGCTGGTGGGGCGGATGGCCGCGCAGACCTTGTTGAATTCCGACGCGCGGATTTCCAGTCTGAGGCAGCAGGTCTACCAGTTGGAGATTGCCTCGGCCACTTATCCCGCCGTTGCCACCTATCATCCGGCCTATCTGCTGCGCAGTCCGGGAGAAAAGAAAAAGGCCTGGCAAGACTTGCTGCTGGCCAGGGACTGCTAGTGCCCTGTTTGGCCAATATGTGAACGAACTAAGCAAACAGGACACTCATGCCCTGTTTTCTTAATGGGTTTTGTTTTTCCGGGTGTGGGTGGGCTGCGTGCCTTGCAGCGCCGTGCCATGCTCATGGCTGCCGATCAGACATTCCAGGTCCGGCCACCGGCGCTGGTTCATGCGGTTCCAGATGATGATCAGCACCATCAATGCGGCAACGACGGAGCCGAAAATCACGATGATGACATTGATGGAGAGCCCGACCGCGAGCATGATGGAATAGAACGCAACAAACAGCAGGATGTTCAGCTGCTCATTGAAGTTCTGCACGGCGATCGAATGTCCCGCGGACAGCAGCACATGGCCGCGGTGCTGGAGCAGCGCGTTCATCGGCACCACGAAAAATCCGCCCAAACCGCCGATCATAACCAGCAAGGTATAGACGAACCAGTCGTCATAGGCGATCGGCATCAGCATCACGACAAAACCCATCATGACGCCCATCGGCAGGACGGTCAGCGCCCGTTTCAGC
>JBAYOI010000204.1:0-5045 GCA_041678365.1 Pigmentiphaga sp.
CCACCATATCTGTAATCACTCCGACCAGGCCGGACGCTATGCCTGGGACGCCCAACCTTCCGTGTTTCACTGGAATCTGGTCCGGCTGGCCAATGCCTTGCTGCCGCTGACCCAGGATCAGGCACCGCTGGTTGACGCCCTGCAGCAATTTGAACCGCAATTCCGAACCGCTATTGAACAGCGCATGGCGGCCAAGCTGGGCTTGCAAACCTGGCGAGAGGCTGATCACGAACTCGTCAATGCCTTGTGGTCTCTGATGCATGCCCAGCGCGCGGATTTCACGCTGACCTTCCGCCTGCTCGGCAACGTGCCGGATCAAGCCGACCCGGCAGCCGATCAAGCGTGGCTGCAACGGTTCAGCGATCCGGCCCCGGCCCGGGACTGGCTGCAACTCTACCGCCAGCGGCTGGCGGAACAAACCCTGCCCGAGGCCGAGCGCGCCCAGCGGATGCATGCGGTCAATCCCTTATATATCCTGCGCAACCATCTTGCTGAAGGAGCGATTCAGCAAGCCAAACAGCGCAATGACAATGAAGTCCGGCGCCTGATGGACGTCTTGCAAGACCCTTACACCGAGCGCGCTGGGTATGAAGCCTATGCTGAGCCCGCCCCCGACTGGGCCAGCACCCTTTCCATCAGTTGTTCTTCCTGAGGAGTTGCTCATGTCCACCCCGAAAAAAATCCTGAAATCCGACGACGAGTGGCGCACCTTATTGAATCCGCTGGAATTTGCCGTGGCCCGGGAAAAAGCCACCGAGCGCGCATTCACCGGCCAATTCTGGAATCATCAGGGGCTTGGCATCTATCGCTGCATGGCCTGCCAAACGCCGTTGTTTGCCTCAGACACCAAGTTCGACGCGGGCTGCGGCTGGCCCAGCTACTTCGCCCCCTTGAATCCGGCGCATGTCCGGGAAGAACCCGACTTCTCTCATGGCATGACACGGACCGAAGTTCTGTGCAATATATGCGACTCGCATCTGGGTCATGTTTTCGAGGACGGCCCGCCGCCCACCGGACTGCGTTATTGCATCAACTCCGTTTCGCTCAAATTTGAGCCTTTATCCGATGATTGATTGTTTGCTCGCATGAAACTTCTCTTTGATCTCTTTCCCCTTCTCCTTTTTTTTGCCGCCTATAAATTCGGCGATCTTTATCTCGCCACCGGTGTTGCCATTGCGGCCAGCATTCTGCAGATCGTCTGGCTGCTGGTCAGACGCAAAGCCATCGAGCCGATGCACTGGATCAACCTGACTATCATCGTCGTGTTCGGCGGCGCCACGCTGCTGCTTCACAATGAACTCTTCATCAAGTGGAAGCCCAGCGTCCTGTATTGGCTGTTTGCCGTCATCCTGATCGGCGCGCACCTGTTCTTCAATAAGAATCTGCTGCAAAGCCTGCTCGGCAAGCAACTGCAATTGCCCGCTCCCATCTGGCAGCGCCTGCTGTGGGCCTGGTCCACGTTCTTCATCGTGGTCGGCATCGCCAATATCGCGGTCGCCCTCACTTTGCCCACAGAAACCTGGGTCACCTTCAAGGTGTTTGGCATTTTTGCGCTGCTGATCGTATTTGCCGTTGCGCAATCCCTCTACCTCGGCCGCTATTTGCAGGACAGTCCGACCGCCGCCAACGATGAGCGGATTGAGCCATGAACAGCGCACGCATCGAACAGATCACCCAACTGCTTGCCCCGCTCGACCCCCTGCGCTGCCAGGTCCGTGACGACTCGCACCTGCATGCGGGGCACCCGGGCGCAGCCAGCGGCGGCGGCCACTTTCACCTGACGCTCGTCAGCACCCATTTTGACGGCCTCCGAACGGTTGCCCGTCACCGCAAGGTCTACGCCCTGCTCCAGCCTCTTTTTCCAGATGCCATCCATGCGCTCAGCATGACTTTGCTGACTCCGCAGGAAGACGCTTCCCACTGATTTTTCACCAATGAGGTACTTCATGAAACGCATGCTTGTATGCACGGCCATCCTCGCGATGTCCGCCCCGGTTTTTGCTCAGAATGCCGCCATCGTCAATGGCAAGGCCATCCCTTCGCAACGTGTCGATCAGTTCGTTGAGATACTCAGCGCGCAAGGTCAACCCGTCACCCCGGAGCTGCGCTCGCAAATCCGTGAGGAGCTGATCAATCGCGAAATCTTCCTGCAGGAAGCGGAAAAGCGCGGCGTCGCCAAAAAGCCCGAAGTCCAGGCCGAAATCGATCTGAACCGCCAGTCGGTGCTGATCCGCGCCTTGTTCAGTGACTATATTGAAAGCCACCCGATTACCGATGACGCCATCAAGGCCGAATACGAACGGGTCAAAACCGAGCAAAGCGGTGATGAATACCTCGCCAGCCACATCCTGGTGGACACCGAGGAAGAAGCCAACAAGATCCTGGCCAGCCTGAAGGGTGGCGCCCAGTTTGAAGAACTCGCCAAACAATCCAAGGATCCGGGTTCGGCCGCCAATGGCGGCAGCCTGGGCTGGTCACCGGCCGCCACCTATGTTGAACCGTTCGCCAAGGCGCTGGAAGGCTTGAAGAAAGGCGAAACCACCGCGCAGCCGGTCAAGAGCGACTTCGGTTATCACGTCATTTTTCTGGAAGACGTCCGCCCGCAAAGCTTCCCCGAGCTGGAGCAAGTACGCGACCAAGTGGAAGAAGGCCTGCGCCAGCAGCAGCTGCATGACTTCCAATCTTCGTTGCGCGCAAACGCCAAAATCCAGTAATTGTTGGCTAATCCCAACAAAAAACCCATAACCACAAAAAATATTTTTAGTCAATAGGTCGATTTTCCAGTTGACATCAAAAACCCTGGGATCTGCACATAAAATAGGCAGAATCCAGGGTTTTTTTACATTCTGTCTCTGGACAACCCGCAATTACTAGGTGCAAGTCCCTGGATGTATACAGCTCATTTTTTAAGCAAATCACTCAAATCTGTAACGCAGCTGTCACATCCCCCTTGGATGACTCAAAAAAGACGGTCGATTCCCGGCTTCGTTTCTGATGGAATGGCTCTCAGGCTTTCACAGCGCGTATCAAAGCGTCTGGAAACCAAACTAGGCAGCCTGGCTGAACCAGGCGCCGAAACACTCAGTCATCTCAATTCCATTGGAGACGTACATCCATGAAGAAGACCCTTATCGCCGCAGCGCTGTTTGCTGGCTTTGCTGGTGCAGCACACGCCCAGTCCTCCGTTACGCTGTACGGTATCGTTGATGCCGGCCTGCACTACAACAAATTTGACGGCGCACAAAGCACGGTCGGTATCGACAGCGGCAACGCAGCGCAGTCCCGCTGGGGCATCCGTGGCGTTGAAGACCTCGGCAACGGCCTGAAAGCCGTGTTCACGCTGGAAAGCGCAATCGCCGTTGATAATGGCAACAACTTGGCTGGCGGTCTGTTCCGTCGTGAAGCCACCGTCGGTTTGGCCAGCAACACCGCTGGTGAACTGCGCATGGGCCGCCAAACCAACCTCGGCTTCCGCTGGGTTGGCGGCCTGGGTAACTCGTTCGGCCTGGGCTATGGCGGCGGCAAAGCCACCAACTTCATGGCCTACAACAACGCAGCCGAGTTCGGTGGCCGTTCGGACAACTCGATCTACTACGTCAGCCCGAACTTCAGCGGCTTCCAGTTCGGCGCCGGCTACAGCTTCAACATCAACGGCGGCGAAGTTCCTGGCAGCAGCAACAACAACCGCCTGGTTGACATCGGCCTGCGCTACAGCGCCGGTCCGCTGGCCGTGGCCGCTGCTTACCAGCAAGCGGACATTGCTGGTGCCGCACCGACCGCCAAAAACTTCCAGATCGCTGGTAGCTATGACTTCGGTATCGTGAAGGCCCACCTCGGCTTTGCACAAGCCAAGAACGTCTACAACGCCCTGGCTTGGCAAACCAACGCCAACAACAAAAACAACGTCTACACCATGGGTGTTTCGGCTCCCCTGGGCGCAGGCCGTGTGATGTTTGCCTATAACCACGTGGACCACAAAACGGCTAACCAAACCCGTGACCACTTCCAGTTGGGCTACACGTATGATCTGAGCAAGCGCACCCAGGTCTACACCTTCCTGGGCCAAGGCCGCTACGACGTTGCACGCGTCAACGACAGCGCCAAAGAGTTCGCGCTGGGTCTGCGTCACAGCTTCTAATTTTTCTAGAAGTTGCACGACGAAACTGCCTCCTTCGGGAGGCAGTTTTCGTTTTCATATGTAACAAATATGAATCTGCTGACAAATGGTTCTTTTTAGCCCTGAACGCAACAGTTTTCCGCTTTTGCGACAGACACCCTGATTTTCATGAAGCGGTAATAAATTGGAAGTCCACACGCTTTCTGCTGAAATAACTCCAGATGCACAGCCAACACGGGCTGGCATCAAGTAAGTACATGAATGATTCGCCGCGGGTAGCGTGACACTTATCCTGAGTGCTGCGTATCACCTTGAGCACGACGTCATAAATTCAAAGCTGTGGAGAAACTTCCAATGAAAAAAACGCTTCTTGCTGCCGCCATGCTGGCTGGCTTTGCAGGCGCCGCCCAAGCACAAAGCTCGGTCACGCTGTACGGTTTGGTTGATGCAGGTTTTAACCATACGAAAGTCGACGGTGTGAAAACCAACGGCATCGATAGCGGTCTCGGCGCACAATCCCGCTGGGGCATCCGTGGCGTTGAGGACCTCGGCAATGGCCTGAAAGCGCTGTTCGTCTTGGAAAGCGGCATTACCGTTGACGACGGCAACAACACCCACAACGGTCGCCTGTTCGGCCGTTACGCCTACGTCGGTCTGGAAAGCGCTCAAGCTGGCCGCCTGACCTTGGGCCGCACGACCAACCTGGGCTTCATGTGGGGCGCCGGTGTGGCCAGCCCGTTCGGTCTGTCCTACGGCACGGCTTCGATTGGCTCGACCTTTGCCTACAACGACGCAGCTTTTGGTGGCGGCCGTGTGGACAACTCGGTTTACTACTACACGCCTAACTTCGCTGGCTTCCAAGCAGCTTTGGGTTACGCCTTCAACGCTTTCGACAGCGGCAATGGCACGCAGGAATTCGGTGATTCCG
>JBAYOI010000205.1:0-5017 GCA_041678365.1 Pigmentiphaga sp.
CGTGCCCTACCTGGGTGAAATCCCCCTGGCCTCAGCCACTTTCTTTGATCTGGGCGTATTCCTGCTAGTGGTGGGCGCCACCATGCTGATACTGACAGCGTTGGCCCACCAGTCCTTGCGCAGTCAGCGCGCGCAAGCCGCCCTAGCCGAATCCCAGGAGGCCCACTAATGGAAATCGTTCTGTCTATTGCCATTGCCGTCTTGGCGGCCTCGGGGATCTGGCTGATCCTGCGTCCCCGTACTTTTCAAGTCATCATCGGCCTGTGCCTGGCTTCCTACGCGGTGAACCTGTTCATTTTCGCCATGGGCCGGGTATCGGTCGGACAAGAGCCGTTGCTGGATGGCCAGCGCGTGGCCGATCTGAGCCAATTCACCGATCCGCTTCCCCAGGCGCTGGTGCTGACCGCCATCGTGATCGGCTTTGCCACCACCGCCCTGTTCCTGGTGGTGCTGCTGGCCTCACGCGGCTTGACCGGCACTGACCACGTCGACGGCCAGGAGATCGAAGAATGATGGGCTGGATTGAACCGCACCTGCTGGCCCTGCCTGTCCTGGTCCCGATGATGTTCGGCGCAGCCATGCTGCTGCTTGGCGAACAGCGCATGCGCGCCAAAGTCGTGCTCGGCTTTATCTCGGTCTGCCTGCTCTTGTATTGCAGCCTGCTCATCCTGCAGCGCACCGCGCAGGGAGACACCTCGGTCAGCGTTTACCTGGCCGCAAACTGGCCCGCGCAGTTCGGCATTTCACTGGTGGCGGACCAACTGACCAGCATCATGCTGGTGCTGACGGCCTTCATCGCCATGGCGGCTTTTTTCTACGCTACCGCCAAATGGCATCGGGCCGGCGTGCATTTCCACACGCTGTTCCAATTCCAATTGATGGGCCTGAACGGCGCCTTCCTGACCGGCGATCTGTTCAACCTCTTCGTCTATTTTGAAATCCTGCTGGCGGCCTCCTACGGCTTGCTGCTGCATGGCTCGGGCGCCGAACGCGTCAAGGCCGGCCTGCACTATATTGCCGTGAACCTGTTCGGCTCCCTGCTGTTCCTGATCGGGGTGGCCATGATTTACGGCGTGGTCGGCACACTGAGCATGGCCGACATTGCCGCCCGCATCGCTACGGTGGATCCCCAGGACCGGGTGATGCTGGAAGTGGGCGCGGCCATTCTGGGTGTGGCGTTCCTGACCAAGGCCGGCGCCTGGCCGCTGAACTTCTGGCTGCCCGCCTCCTACGGCGCGGCAAGCCCGCCTTCGGCCGCCATTTTCTCCTTGATGACCAAGGTCGGCGCCTACGTCATCCTGCGCCTCTCGCTGCTGTTCTTTGGCGTCGAGGCCGGTGATTCCGAAGGCGCGTTCACGCAGATCATCCTGTTCATCGGCCTGGCCACGCTGACCTTCGGCACGATCGGCATGCTGTCTTCGCAAACCACCGAGAGGCTGGCCGGCTTCAGCGTCATCGTGTCCACCGGCACGATCCTGTCCGCCATCGGCTTTGGCGATCCGGAAGTGACAGCCAGCGCGCTGTTCTACCTGGTCAGCTCAACCCTGGGCATTGCCGCCTTCTACCTGCTGCTGGAACTGATGGAGCGCAGCAAGCATTTCGGCTCGGACCTGCTGGCCGTGTCGCTGGAGGCCTTCGGGCTGGAGCGCTCGGCCAACTCGCCGGAAGAAGATCTCAGCGACACTGATCCCGGCGTGGCCATTCCGGCCGCCATGGCGCTGCTGGGCCTGTGTTTCATTGCCTGCACGGTGATGCTGGCGGGCTTGCCGCCGCTGTCCAGCTTTCTGGCCAAATTCTCCATCCTGACCGCCGTGCTGAACCCGGTCGGACTGACGGAAAACCTGGGCGCGCCGCTGCCCGGTACTTCCTGGGCGCTGCTGATCCTGATCATCGTGTCCGGCTTCACCACCGTCATTTCGTTCACCCGCTTCGGCATGCGCACCTTCTGGACCCATGAGGCCCGCCAGGCGCCGCGCATGCACATCGTCGAGCTGGCGCCGATCATCGGCCTGCTCGTGCTGAGCATCGTGCTGACCTTGCAGGTCTCTCCCGTCATGCAGTATTTCCATGCCGCCGCCCAAGCGCTGCATCAGCCGACCGAGTACATCCAGACCGTGCTGAGCGCCCAGCCGGTGCCCCGCTCAGGAGGCCAGCCATGAACAAGTATCTTCCGTGGCCACGCCTGTCCGTCGGCCTGTTGCTGATCTGGCTGCTGCTGAACCAGAGCCTGTCGCTCGGCCACATCCTGTTGGGCAGTGTGTTTGCCGTGGTGCTGCCGATCTGGACCTTGAGAACGCGCACGGTGGACACGCATCCCGGCCGTCCGGCACGGCCGCTGGTTGCCATCCGGCTACTGCTGATCGTGATGTGGGACAGCTTTGTGTCCAATATCGACGTCTCACGCATTATCCTGAGCCGCCGCATGCGGCGGGCGAACTCCGGATTCCTGAAGATTCCGCTGGAGCTGAAAGATCCCTATGGCATTGGCCTGCTGGTCACCATCATTACCTCGATTCCAGGCACGGTCTGCACCGAACTCTCCGATGACAGAACCGTACTGACCCTGCACGTGCTGAATCTTGATGATGAAGCGTACTGGATCAACCTGATCAAGAGCCGCTACGAAACCCCGTTGCGGGAGATTTTCGAATGACCCCTGTGATTGCTTTCGCTTGTACTTTTTCCTTGGGCTGCGTCGGACTTGCCCTGCTGCTGATCGGCGTTCGCCTGATGAAAGGGCCTGCCGCGCAAGACCGCATCATGGCGCTCGACAACCTCTACATCACCAGCATGCTGCTCTTGCTGCTGCTTGGCATCCGCCATGACAGCGTCAGCAACCTGAATGCCGCGCTGATCATCGGCCTGATCGGCTTTGCTTCCTCCATGGCGCTGGGCAAATTCATTCTTCGCGGCGAGGTCATCGAATGAACGCAAGCACGCTACCGGTCGTCCTGGAGTACCTGATTGCCGCGCTGATCGTCATTGCCGGCCTGCTGTCGCTGATCGGCGCCATCGGCCTGCTCCGCTTCAAGAGCTTCTATCAGCGCCTGCACGCCCCGTCGCTGGGCGCAACCATGGGCATCACCGTCCTGGGGATTGCCTCCTTGCTGTATTTCAACTTTTCAGGCCAGGCCGTTGGCTTCCAGGAAATCCTGATTATTGTTTTCCTGCTCTTCACGGTGCCGCTGACCGCCCTGATCGTGACCCGGGCGGCGCTGTATCGGCACCGCCGGGCCGGCCGCGACGTGCCGGGCCGCGATAACCTGCGCGGCGGCAGCGCGGAAAACCTGCATGAGCGCCTGGTCACCGGGGATGACATTGATGAAGAGTACGATCCCCGCGAGTCCTGCTGAGCCGCTTGCTCAGTGGCTGTGCTCATGCAATAGCAGGTAGGCCATGCCGTCTTCCGTGGCAATGCCCACCTGCTTGCCCACCGGCAGGGTGGCCTTGACTTTCTGATGGCCAAACGGCAAGCCGGTCACGATCGGCACGGCCACGTTCTTGCGCAGCCAGCGCAAGACTTCATGAAAGTCATAGCCCGCGTCATGCGGGCTGAGCCGGTAGTCGCTGAAGCCGCCCAGCAGCACCGCTTTCTGCCGCTCCAGCACCCCCGCCTGCGCCAGCTGGATCAACATTCTCTCCACGCGGTACGGATGCTCATTCACATCCTCCAGGAAGAGAATGCCGTCAAGGTTCGGAAAATAAGGCGTACCCAGCAGGGACACCAGCACGGACAGATTACCGCCCCACAACAGGCCGCGTTCATCCACCGGATCCGCATCCGATGACTCGAAGCTCAGCACTTCCAGCTCGCCGGTCAGGACCTCGGTGAACAGGTCAACCGTCAGGTCATCCACTTTCTTGCCGCCAAAATCGAACAAGGCCATCGGTCCGGCCCAGCTGGTGGCGCCGGTCTGCGCCAGCAAGGCCATCTGGAAGGCGGTGAAATCAGAGTGGCCGACAAACTGCTTGCCGCTGTCGGCCAGCGCCTTGTAATCCAGCTGCGGCAACAGTCGGCTCAAGCCATAGCCACCCCGTGTGGCCATCACCACCGGATGCTCATGCCGCATTGCCCGCTCAAAGGCCTTCAGCCGCTGTTTGTCCGTACCCGCGAATCGCGTGCTGCGCACCGCGGCCGACTTGTCAATGCGTACCTTGAAGCCCAGTTGCTTCAGGTTTTTTTTCGCCTGCTGCAAACGCGCCGGATCCGGCACCGCGCCCGACGGGGAGAACAGGTAAATACCGGTTTTCTGCCGCCGCGCGTCCTGCGTCGCCGTGGCGCAGGCGCAGGCGCCCGCTTCCTCGTGCGCGTGGCAAGCGTCGTGCTCAGGGTGAGAATGCGCATTGGGTTGGTGAGTGGATTCCACGCTTATTCCTGATCGATGAGGGAGTCATAGGGGGCGAGCTTTTTTTCCGCTTTCTTCAGCGCTCGGCGTTCCCGAAAAAAACCGCGCAACTGTTCCGCGCATTCCGCCGCCATCAAGCCGCCCTGTACCTGGGTCTGGTGATTCAGTTGCCCCAGTCCGGGCAGATTGGTCACGCTGCCGCAGCACCCGGTTTTCTCGTCCGTGGCGCCAAACACCACCCGCGCCACGCGGGCATGCAGGATGGCGCCGATGCACATCGCACACGGCTCCAGCGTCACGTATAAGGTTGTATTCGGAAGCCGGTAGTTGCCCAAGCCTTGGCACGCCGCCCGCAAGGCGAGAATTTCCGCATGCGCGGTGGTGTCGTGCGTGGAAATGGGCGCATTCGCACCCTCGCCGATGATCTCTCCGGCGGCATTGCACAAAACGGCGCCGACCGGCACCTCGCCAACGGCGCGGGCCGACTCCGCCAGCGTCATTGCGCGCTGCATCATGGCTTGGTCAACAGGGCTGAACATAACAGTCTTTAATACTCAGGCATCGTGATTGTATGCCGAGGGCTCGGATTCAAGCACGGGTTCGGGCTGATTGACCCAAATATTCAAGGTAAAACCGCTCCCCTTGCCCAGTTCGCTTTCAATATCCAAGTA
>JBAYOI010000206.1:0-4987 GCA_041678365.1 Pigmentiphaga sp.
CCCCCCGGCCCGGCCAGCCAAACCGAGGCCACCAGCACCCAGGGTCAGCGTCGCCACTAAGCGGCAGAAGGATGCTGATGGCGAACTGACCCCAGAGATTAAGCCTAGCGGTGGCGCTTGCCGGGATTTTTCTTGTGGTTGGTGTGCGCGCCACGCTCTTTGCTCACACGCTGGCCGCCGCCTTGTGTGCGAAGAGTCATGCCTTTGGGAGGAGTGGGAGGGGGAGTGCGCTGGCGGTCGGCTTCAGTAACGATTTTTTTGCCCATGGAAATCTCTCTCAAGTTTAGGTATAGCTTGGCATTGTCACATATTTGCTCAGTTTATTCTTGGCAGAAAAAAACGGGCTGAGGGTATGAGTGCTGGCAGGACTAGGACGCCCCCATCAACGCCTGCATAGCTGGGATATAAGAAGCCCCCAGGCTCAGGTCCGCCCGGCATGGTTAGTCGGGGCCATCACACATCCAGCACCATCAGGCAACACTGAACGACGCCCGTCTGTTTGCCGATGCCGAGGCAGCTCGCGAGTACGCGGTTGCCCAGGTATGCGGCAAGCGCGCAGAAGCGGTGAAAACCAGCCGCGGCTGGCTGTGCGTTTACACATCAAGAACGGAACGTTCCCCAGGCCAATTAAGATGGGACGGCTATCGGTCTGGGTCGGATCCGAGGTCAACCACTGGGTCATCAAACGATCAAACGGGCAAAGGAACCGTCCACCAACGTCCACAAATAGCCTGAACACTGTTGTCCCATTTGTTGTCCCATTGGGCCACCAAACGAAAAGGGCTTACAGATGAATCTCTGTAAGCCCTTGATTTTATTGGTCGGGGCGAAAGGATTCGAACCTTCGACCCTCTGGTCCCAAACCAGATGCGCTACCAGGCTGCGCTACGCCCCGAATGCCAAGCATTGTACACGATGTCAGGCCCGCGCAGCGCCACCCGGCCAACATAATTTTCCCTGCCGGGCGCCTGACAATGCCGTCAACCGAAACGGCCGGTGATGTAGTCTTCCGTGGCTTTTTTCTGCGGCTTGATGAAGATCTGGTCCGTGTCGCCGAATTCGACCAGCTCACCCAAATACATATAGGCCGTGTAGTCCGAGCACCGCGCTGCCTGCTGCATATTGTGCGTCACGATGACGACGGTGTAGTCATTCTTCAGCTCGGCAATCAACTCCTCGATCTTGGCGGTCGAGATCGGATCCAGCGCCGAACACGGCTCATCAAGCAGCAGGACTTCAGGTTTGATCGCAATGCCGCGCGCAATGCACAGCCGCTGTTGCTGGCCACCCGAGAGGCTGTGGCCGCTCTGGTGCAGTTTGTTCTTGGCTTCTTCCCACAAGGCGGCCTTGGTCAGCGCCCATTCCACGCGCTCGTCCATTTCACCCTTGCTCAACTTCTCAAACAAGCGCACGCCAAAAGCGATGTTGTCATAGATGCTCATCGGGAACGGCGTCGGCTTCTGAAAGACCATGCCGACCTTGGCCCGGATCAGTGAAATGTCCATCTCGGAGGTCAACAGGTTTTCACCGTCCATCAGGATCTGGCCTTCGGCGCGCTGCTCGGGATAAAGCTCGAACATGCGGTTGAAAGTACGCAGCAAGGTGGACTTGCCGCAGCCCGATGGACCGATGAACGCCGTGACTTTTTTCTCGGGAATCGTCATGTTCACCGAGCGCAGTGCGTGGAACTTGCCGTAATAGAAGTTGAGATCTTTCACTTCCAACTTG
This sequence comes from Pigmentiphaga sp., assembly GCA_041678365.1. GTDB lineage: Bacteria > Pseudomonadota > Gammaproteobacteria > Burkholderiales > Burkholderiaceae_B > Pigmentiphaga. The sequence continues at coordinate 1,729 of JBAYOI010000206.1, forward strand.
GCACGCGCGGAGTTTTCAGTAACTTTCATAGCTATCCGTTAAATATCGAATCGAGGCGAACGCGTGATTAGGCTTTTTGCTGCCGGAACAGGAAACGCGCCGCGACGTTGATGCCCAGTACCAGCAAAGTGATCAGCAAGGCCCCGGCCCAGGCCAGACTCTGCCAGTCCGCAAACGGGCTCATGGCAAACTGGAAGATCGTGTTGGGCAAGTTGGCCATCGGCTGGTTCATGTTCAGCGACATGAACTGGTTGTTCAAGGCCGTGAACAGCAACGGCGCCGTTTCACCCGAGATCCGGGCCACCGCCAGCAGGATGCCGGTGATGATGCCGGAGCGCGCGGCCCGGTAGCATACCATCGTCACCATTTTCCATTGCGGGCAGCCCAGCGCGGCGCACGCTTCGCGCAGGCTGTTCGGCACCAGCCGCAGCATGTCGTCAGTCGTGCGTACCACAACCGGGATCACGATCAGCGACAAGGCCAGTGTGCCCGCCCAGCCGGAGAAGTGCCCCATCGGCGCCACGTACACCGTGTAGATGAACAGGCCGATCACAATAGAGGGCGCCGACAAGAGGACGTCGTTGATGAAGCGGGTGGCCGGGGCCAGCCAGCCGCGCTGGCCGAACTCCGCCAGATAGGTGCCCGCCAGCACGCCGATCGGCGTGCCGATCAGCGTGCCCATGCCCGCCAGCATGATCGAGCCGACAATCGCGTTCAGCAGGCCGCCCTGAGCGCCCGGCGGCGGGGTGATTTCCGTGAACAGGGTCAGCGACAGCGAGCTGCCGCCTTTGACCAGCAGCGTGAACGTGATCCACGCCAGCCAGAACAGACCGAATGCCAGCGCAATGAAGGACAGCGTCAGCATGACCTTGTTCACGCTGCGGCGACGACGGAACACCTTGTTCCGCATCGTAAGTAGAGTGGTCGTAGCCATCACGAATCCTTAAGCGCGAGCGCCTTCGCTCTTCGACAGACGCTGCAACAGCAGCTTCGAGCAAGCAAGCACAATGGTGGTAATCAGGAACAGAATCAGCCCCAGTTCAATCAGGGCGGACAAGTGCGTGTCATCCACCGCTTCGGCAAACTCGTTGGCCAGCGACGAGGCGATCGAGTTGCCCGGCTGAAACAGCGAACCCGACAAACGGTAGGCGTTGCCGATCACGAAGGTAACCGCCATGGTTTCGCCCAAGGCGCGTCCCAGGCCCAGCATGATTCCGCCGATCACGCCCACTTTGGTGAACGGCAGCACGACACGCCACATCACTTCCCACGTGGTGGCGCCGAGTCCGTAGGCGGACTCCTTCAGCAGGGCGGGGACCAGTTCGAAAACATCGCGCATGACCGACGCAATGAAGGGGATGATCATCACCGCCAGGATGATCCCGGCGGTCAACATGCCGATCCCGAAGGCCGGCCCCTGGAACAGGATGCCAATGCCCGGCACATTGCCCAGCGTCGAACTCAGCAGCGGCTGCACATACTCCTTGAAGACCGGCGCAAAGATGAACAAGCCCCACATCCCGTAGATGATGGAGGGAATGGCGGCCAGCATCTCCACGGCAATGCCGAGCGGGCGGCGCAGCCAGGCAGGCGCCAGCTCGGTCAGGAACAGCGCAATGCCGAACGACACCGGAATGGCGATGATCAACGCGATGATCGAGGTCACCAAGGTGCCGACGATGGGGATCAGCGCACCGTATTCATTATTGACGGGATCCCACTCGGAAGACCAAAGAAAAGAGAATCCGTATTTCTGAAGCGTTTCCTGGCTGCCCACGGCGAGCGACACCACGATGGCGACCAATATACAGAGCACGGCAAACGCAAAGAACCGGGTTGCGCCCCGGAACAACGCATCCATATTGGCGTTTCGGTTTTTTTTCATGGGGGGCATTTTCCCGGTCGTGACCGTCGGCGAATCGGTGGTTTTTTGAGTCATGCCCGAAATAGTATCAAGGACCGTACTCATTTTGTTTCCTTGGTCATGCGGATCGAGTCAATTAAAGGAAAATAGGCGACAAAAGCGTTCAAACACAAATAGCGGGGACAGGCCTGGGCCCGCCCCCGCTTAGACAACCGCCAGGGCAAGCGAGTGCTTAGTACACTGCTTTGCCGGAAGCGTCTTTGATCTGCTCTTTCCAGACAGCGCGGATCTTGTCCGTCACTTCGTTGGGCAGCGCGACGTAATCGAGCTCGGCAGCGGACTTGGCGCCGTTCTTGAACGCCCAGTCGAAGAACTTCAGCACTTCGGCGCCCTGCTCCGGCTTGCCCTGCACCGCGTTCATCAGGATGAAGGTGGCGCTGGTGATCGGCCAGCTCTTTTCACCGGGTTCGTTGTTCAGAACCACGCCCATGCCCGGTGCGCTGTTCCAGTCTGCGTTGGCAGCGGCGGCGGCGAAGGTGGCTTCTTCAGGCTGAACGAATTTGCCGTCTTTATTCTGCACTTGGCCGTGTGACAGGTTGTTCTGCTTGGCGTAGGCATACTCGACGTAGCCGATCGAACCTTTCAACTGCTTGACGTAGTTGGCCACGCCTTCGTTGCCCTTGCCGCCCTGGCCCACCGGCCATTTCACGGCCTTGCCTTCGCCAACCGAATCTTTCCAGGTCGGGGAGACTTTGGACAGGTAGTTGGTCCAGCCGAAGGTCGTGCCCGAGCCGTCTGAGCGGTGAACCACGATGATGTCGGCGTTCGGCAGCTGAACGCCCTGATTCTGGGCGGCGATGGCGGGATCATTCCACTTCGTCACTTTGCCCATGAAGATGTCGGCCAGCAGCGCGCCGGTGAACTTCAGTTGGCCCGGCTGGACACCGTCAAGGTTGACCACCGGCACAATGCCGCCGATCACGGCCGGAAACTGGACCAGGCCGTTCTTTTCAAGGTCTTCGCCTTTCATCGGATCGTCCGACGCACCGAAATCCACCGTCTTGGCGATGATCTGCTTCTGGCCGCCACCCGAGCCGATTGACTGGTAGTTGACGGTGTTGCCCGTTTGAGCGCGGTATTCAGCAGCCCATTTGGCATAGATGGGATAGGGGAAGGATGCACCAGCGCCGGTAACAGTAGCGGCGTGTGCGCTGAGAGTAGCGACACCGAGTGCCACTGCGACAGAAACTTGTTTGAATGCAAACTTGATCATTGCAACCTCAATTGGTTTGGATGGCGAGACAACACATGCAGATTAACCCTCACATGTGACATGACTGTGACAGTAAAGAATCATGGCCTATCGGCCGTAGCTTCTTAGCCACCCCACGGAGG
>JBAYOI010000207.1:0-4961 GCA_041678365.1 Pigmentiphaga sp.
GGCGCGGCATTGACTTCAACCACGCCGCCCTGCCCCTCCAGCGGCCGCAGCACGGTTTCACAAACCACGTCGATGCCTGCAATGTCCAGGCCCACTGTCTGAGCGGCGGCAACGGCGGCGGCTGCCAGCTCCGGATGCACGTCGTCGGTCACGTCGGTGGCGGTGCCGCCGGTGGACAGGTTGGCATTGTCGCGCAGCACGACCCGCACGCCCAACGCGGGCACCGCGTCGGCGCCGTAGCCTTGCTCGGCCAGGCGTGCCAGCGCCACTTCGTCGAAACGGATCTTGGTCAGCGACGTGGAGTGGCCGTCCGAGCGGCGCGGATCGCTATTGACGATGTCCACCAGCTCACGGACCGTATGCACCCCGTCGCCGACGACCATCGGCGGATCGCGCCGGGCGGCGGCAATCAGTTTGTTGCCGATGACCAGAAAGCGCCAATCATGGCCGGGCAGATACCTTTCGACCATGATGTCGTCATACAGGCCGCTGGCCAGCCTATAGGCCTGGCGCACCCGCTCCTCGGTACTCAGATTGACGGAAATGCCCCGGCCCTGATTGCCGTTCTGCGGTTTGACCACGACCGGCAGGCCGATTTCCCGCGCCGCCCGCCAGGCATCGTCTTCGTCGTCAACCGGACGGCTCATCGGCACGGGGACACCGGCCGCCCGCAGCAAGCGCTTGGTCAACTCCTTGTCCTGGGCGATGGATTCGGCAATGGCGCTGGTCAGGCTGGTTTCAGCGGCCTGAATACGTTTTTGCTTGCTGCCCCAGCCGAACTGCACCAGGCTGCCCTGGGTCAAACGGCGGAACGGAATACCCCGCGCCTGCGCCGCTGACACAATGGCATGGGTGGAGGGGCCGAGCCGGATGTCCTCGTAGAGTTCGCGCAGCGCTTGCAATACCTCCGCCAAATCGAAGGGCGTGTCGTCCAGCGCCGCGCGGCACAACTGCTCGGCGTACTTGAAGGCCAGGCGGCCCACTTCTTCTTCCGTGTACTCCACGACCACCTGATACACCCCGGCGTCGCGGGTCAAGGCGCTGCGGCTGAAGGTCACGGGACAGCCCGCCTGCGCCTGTAGACCCAATGCCGCAAACTCGAACACGTGCGCCAACGACACCGGGGTCAGCGCATCATGGGGAACCAGATGCCCCACGTCAGGGAAACGTTCACGCAATCGGGCCTCGAAGCCAGGCAGCGCGTCAATCGCGCCTTCCGGGCCATGACAGGTCACGACGGCCTGCATGGCCGTGCTCCGGCTCCACAGATTGGGACCGCGTAAAGCGCGAAGATGGGAAACGTCCATGACGCCTGTTCCTCTATCCGGTAGTTCTGATCAATAAGGTAAAAACACGGCCTCGCTTGACCTCGTCGTCAGCGACGAGACTTGCGCTTGGCGCGTGGTCAAACGCGGGCAAGCGCCGGCTCGGGCAGCGCCAGGCCGTAAGTCTTGATGCCGGTGGCGATCACGGCATTCGTCAGGCCAAGCGCCCAGCCCGCGGCCACGGCGGCCAACACCGCGGCAACGGCTTGCGGCGTTTCATCCTGGCCCACCAGCGGCACGTCAGCCAGGCGGCACAGCCCGGTTTCCTCGGTGCCGCTGGCGAGCGCAATGAAGCCATCGGCAACGAACACGCCGCGTCCGCCCTGGCTCAGATGCCCGTCGAGCGTGGCGTTGCGGCGCGCCGACGCGAAAAAGATCACGCCGCCGTCGCACAGACCGGCAAGCTCGGCGGCCAGTTCGTCTTCGGCATTGAGCACGGCGTAGCCCGAAGGCAGCACCACATCAACCTGAGTGCGATAGATGGCGCGCGGCGTCGTGTAATACTCGCCGCCGGTCGGCTGGACGTCCCAGTACGACAGGTCCTCGGCCTGCGGCACGATGTTGGTGATGACGCCGACCGAACACCGGTCGTAAGCCAGGCCTTGGCCCAGTATGGTTTCTGCGCCGTTCTCAATGACGGCCGCCTCGACGGCACTGTTGATCAACAAGCGATGGCCGTCCTCCCAGTTGGCGGCATTGCCTTCCTGCACTTGCCGACGGCCCAGGAACAAGCCATCGGCGCAGGCCAGGCCGGTATGCCGACCCGCCAGGTACAACATGTGCGCGATCACGCGCGCAACCACGGTCCGCCCCTGCGAGCCGCTGACGCCGACCAGCGGGATACGGCCACTTTCCTGCGGCGCGAACAGATTGGCGACGATGGCCTGGCCGACCGGCCGCGTCTTGCCCTCCCCCGGCTTGATGTGCATCAGCAGGCCGGGACCGGCGTTGACCTCCACAATGGCGCCCCGTTGCGCGGCCAGCGGCCTGCCGATGTCTTCGCAGACCAGGTCGATGCCCGCGATGTCCAGCCCCACGACGCGCGCCGCCAGCGCGCAGGTCTCGGCCGTTTCCGGATGCACATCGTCCGTGCAGTCGTAGGCATGATTGGCATTGCGCTGGATCAGCACGACCCGGCCCGCCGCGGGCACGGCCTCGGCATTCAGGTCCTGGCGCTCAAGCTCGATCGCCGCGGCGGTGTCGATCCGGACCGTGGACAAAGGATGCAGTTCGGATTGGCCGCGCCTCGGGTCGCTGTTGATCTGGCTATCGATCAATGCCTGGACGGTCTGGTGGCCATCGCCGGTCACGGTAATGAAGTCGCTGCGATTCGCGGCAACCAGGCGGCCGCCAACAATCAGCAAACGATGCTCGGTACCGGAAATCGAGCGCTCCACCAGTACGCCTGAGCCTTCATCAACGGCAATACCATAGGCCTTGATCACTTCGTCCGGCGTTTTCAGATCAATGAACACGCCGCGTCCATGATTGCCGTCGATCGGCTTGACCACGACGGGATAGCCGATGTCGTCCGCGGCCTCCACGGCTTCCTCGGCGCTGCCGACCTCGCGGCCCTCCGGCACCGGCACGCCGACCGCGGCGATCAATTCCTTGGTCAGGTTCTTGTCGCGGGAAATGGATTCGGCAATGGCGCTGGTCCGATCGGTTTCGGCGGTCCAGATCCGGCGCATCGCGGCGCCATGGCCAAGCTGCACGAGGTTGCCGTCATCAAGCAGGCGAAGATGGGGAATCATCCGCGCCTCCGCGGCGGCGACGATGGCCGCCGTTGACGGCCCCAGGTACTTGCGGTCCACCTTGCGGCGCAGCGGCTTCAGCGCCTCCGCAACGTTGAACGGCTCATCATGGATGGCCGCCAACAGCAAGTCCCGACCAATCTCCAGCGCCAGGCGGGTGCATTCGTCGTGGAAATTGCTGACCACCATCTTGTAGACGCCGCGTTCGCTCATTTCGCGGGTCCGACCAAAACCGTCCGGCAATCCCGCCAGCACCATCAGCTCGATGACGATGTGTTCGAGGATATGGCCCGCCCATGTGCCTTCCTGCAGACGGCGTAGAAAACCGCCCCGCTCGCCGTAGTTGCAGCGATGCTCGACCAGTGACGGCATCCACGCGGACAAACGCTCATGGAGGCCGGGAATGCGGTCGGACGGAAAGTCTTCCAATTCGCCGATATCAACCCAGGTTTCCAGCGACGGCGGATACGTCCAGATGCTGGGGCCGCGCAGCGAAATCATGTTTCGAAAAACAAGCTCATGTTTTTTCATGGTGACTGGATCCGATGGCGCTTTTAAGAACAGTTTCACAAAAAACGGTCGAGCAGTTTCCTGCTGCGCCGGTCCAGCTCCGCCACATCGCGCACCAGGAAATGGATGCCGTGGCTGTCTGCAATCATCAGGCGCGTGCGGCTCAGGCGGCGGATGTCCTCTTCGCCCTTGAGCTCCAGCTCGGCGGGGCCGCGATCGGTCAGCACCCGCCAGGTGCTCGGACAGACAAAGCTCGACACCTCAACGATTCGCTCGATCTCCGGCACAAACTCGCGGGCCGCCAGCTCCGCTTCAACCAGGACGCGGGCCTGTGCGGACAGATCGGACAGGTGATCAACCCAGACAAGCTCATGCCCTTCCGCGCTGACCAGCGACAGGCCTTCGTCCGGCGCGGCAATGGGAAAAGCCCGCACGGGCAGGACGCCAACATGGCGTTCGCCGCCCGGCGCTGTCAGGACAAGCCGCCCATAGGCATCACGATGGAGCTGGAAAGCCTCATCCATCATGATCGCACCACATCAGGGTCGGGCCCCATCGGCATCCCGGCAACGCCCCGCGGGGCATCCTCATCCCCGGCTTCGGCAGTGCGCGCCTGCGCCATGAACAGCTTGTAGTAATAGCCTTCGGCGGCCATCAGTTCGTCGTGACCGCCGACCTCGACGATCCTGCCGCGATCCATGACGATCAACCGGTCCGCCTTGCGCAGCGTCGAGAGGCGATGGGCGATGGCAATCGTGGTGCGTCCTTTGACCAGATTGTCCAGCGCCTTCCGGATCTCGTTCTCGGTCTCGGTATCGACCGCCGAGGTCGCCTCATCCAGGATCAGGATGCGCGGATCGATCAGCAGCGCGCGGGCAATGGAAATCCGCTGGCGTTCCCCGCCGGACAAGTCCTGGCCGCGTTCGCCCACCAGCGAATCGTAGCCGTGCGGCAGACGCAGAATGAACTCGTGCGCGTGCGCGGCACGCGCGGCGGCAATGATCTCGGCGCGGGTGGCCTCGGGCCTGCCGTAGGCAATATTCTCGGCAATCGTCCCGAAAAACAGGAACGGCTCCTGCAGCACCAGGCCAATGTGCTGGCGGAACGACGCTACCGGCACCGCGCGTACATCAACACCATCAATCAGCACCCGCCCTTCGCTGACATCGTAGAAACGGCAGATCAGGTTGACCAGCGTGGATTTGCCGGAACCGGAGTGCCCCACCAGGCCAATCATTTCACCGGGCTCGATCACCAGGTCCACCTCCCGGATGACGGCGCGGGTGCCGTAGCGGAAACTGGCCCGCTGCAGCGCGATGCGGCCCGCCACCTGCTCCAGCCGCACCGGATGCGTCGGCTCGGGCACGCTGGA
>JBAYOI010000208.1:0-4960 GCA_041678365.1 Pigmentiphaga sp.
GAAGGTTGCTCTGGTTGCCTGCTCCAACAAGCTCATGCGTATCGTCAATGCCATGATGCGATCCGGACAGCCTTGGAATGATCAATTGCATATACAAGCCGCTTGACCCGGAACACAGTTGCTTGGGGGGCAGCGCCGCTGCGTTAGCAGCAAGCGTGGGGGCTTTTTTTTCAGGAGGTCACAATGATGCATTTCAAAGTCGAGGGAATGAGCTGTCAGCATTGCGTCAATGCTGTCAATAAAGCAATCCAGAGCGGTATCCCCGGCGCGGTGGTCAAGGTCGATCTGGCCTCGGGCGTGGTCACCGTGGACAATGCGGACAATCCCGAGCTGATCCGCCGACTCATCACGGAAGCGGGCTATCAGGTGGTGGCGGGTTAGGTCTCAAACAGCGGGAGCTGCTGCAGCGGGTGGGGGGCGAGCCTGACTCCCAGGCCGATCAGCCGGGCGGGCAGCGGATTGCGCAGGAACACTTGATCGAGCAAGGAAATAAAAATCTGGTCATCCAGCAGATCCGACGCGGTTTCCGCCGTTCTGATCGAAAAATCCGAAAACCGGACCTTGACGAATAGCTTCTCAATCCGGCTGGCCACATCAGCCCGCGCAATACGGGCATCCAGCGATTCCCGCAAGCCCCGCAGCATCTGCCGCGCCGCCCTGACATCGGGCAGGTCGGTCACAAAGGTTTTTTCCACACTGACGGACTTCCTGATCCGCGACGGTTGAACCGGACGCGGATCAATGCCCCGGCATAATTGGAACAGCCGGGTGCCAAAGCTGCCGAAATGCTCGATCAATTCCTCCTGCGCCCAATTGCGTAAATCCAGACAGCTTTCAATGCCGAGGCTTTCAAGCTTGGCGCCGGTGACTTTGCCCACGCCATGGAGTTTTTTGACTGGCAGCGCCGCCACGAAGGCGTCCACGTCCTGCGGGGCAACGGTGTACAAGCCGTTCGGCTTGCGCCAATCGCTGGCGATCTTGGCCAGGAACTTATTCGGCGCCACGCCCGCGGACACGGTGATGCGCAACTGATCGTGGACGCGCTGCCGGATTTCCTCGGCCATCAGCGTGGCGCTTCCCTGGCAGTGCTCCACGCCGGTGACGTCCAGATAGGCCTCGTCCAGCGAAAGCGGTTCAACCAGCGGGGTGTAGTCCTTGTAGATGGCGAAGATCTGCTGGGCCGCTTCGCGGTATTTGTCCATGGAGGGCGGAATGATGATGAGGCCGGGGCATTTCTTGATGGCCAGGCCGGAAGCCATGGCGGAGTGCACGCCATAAGCGCGCGCCTCGTAGCTGCAGGTGGCGATGACGCCGCGTTGGTCCGGGGCGCCGCCCACCGCGATCGCCTTGCCTTTCAGGCTGGGATCGTCGCGAACTTCGATGGAAGCGTAAAAACTGTCGCAATCGCAGTGGATGATTTTGCGGACAGGCTCAGCCGTGCTCATGGTTCCAGGGCAATTTTTGCATAACGATAGAAACTGCCAGCGGCATGGGTGACGGCCATCACGAAGCCGTGTTTGCCATCCAGGAAAGCACGTTTGAAAACGTAGATGCGGATGAAGGTCCACAGCCCGTGGCCGATGGCCGTACCGATCGAAGCCTTGCGCCCGCGCACTTTCAGCATGCGCGCGCTGTCGGTGGAGTAGCGGTTCATTTTCGCAATGGCCGAGTCCAGATCGGGATAGGTATAGTGCAGCAGGTGATTGCCCAGTTGTCCGTGCGGCCCGGCCGTGATCACGCGTTCGTGCACCTGATCGTCGCTGAAGCGGGCCTGCCCGCGCCGGAACAGCCGCAGCACCCGGTCCGGATACCAGCCATGGCGCAGGAATTTGCCGCAGAAACTGGACAGGCGCGGCATATCGTAGGCGTCCAGGCCTTGAGGGTCGGTCATCACCGCGCGGATTTCCTGGGCCAGTTCCGGCGTGACCCGCTCGTCGGCATCGAGCGACAGCACCCAGTCGCCGGTGGCCAGGTCCAGCGCGGCATTTTTTTGCGGACCAAAGCCGGGCCAGCCGTCGCTGACCGCCACGCGCGCACCCAGGCCGCGCGCAATCTCCCGCGTATCGTCAGTGCTGCCCGAGTCCAGCACGATCCATTCGTCGGCAAAGGAAACGGAGCCCAGGCACTCGGCAATGTTCTGGGCCTCATTGTGGGTGATGATGATGACGGACAGTTGCATGGCGGCTTGATAAACCTTGAGAAAGACCGGCGCTGCGGCGCGGAAAACGCTGAGAAAATACAGCAAAAATGCTGCCTTGACGCTGAAGTGCATTAAAAGAACAGTATAAGTAAGCACGCAGCAACACGTTCAGGCAAACGGCCGTTTTGCGTTAAAATGTAAGTCTTTGATTTTTTTGAGCTCTTGATGGATGCGCTGAAACTGGCCTGGGTGATTGACTTGGGTGTTGGTTTGGCGCAGCGGTTGAGGGTTCGCCCAACATGACAGATACAGCAGTATCAGGGCCTAGCTCTTTCGACGAATTCGGTCTCCATCCTGACCTGCTCAAGGCCATTGCGGCCACGGGCTACACCACCCCTACGCCCATTCAGGCGCAGGCGATCCCCGTTGTGGTCAACGGACGGGACGTCATGGGGGCGGCGCAAACCGGCACAGGAAAAACAGCCGCCTTCACGCTTCCCATTCTTCATCGCTTGATGGCGGTGGCCAATACCAGCGCCTCACCGGCGCGCCATCCGGTGCGCGCGCTGATTCTGGCGCCCACCCGGGAGCTCGCGGATCAGGTGGCGGAAAACGTCAAACGCTATACGAAGTTCTGCCCCTTGCGTTCAGCCGTGGTGTTCGGCGGCGTTGACATCGGTCCGCAAAAAGAGGCGCTGCGGCGCGGCTGCGAGGTACTGATTGCCACGCCGGGCCGCTTGCTGGATCACCTGGAGCAGCGCACGGTCAGCCTGTCTCAGGTTTCCATGCTGGTGCTGGATGAAGCGGACCGGATGCTGGACATGGGCTTCCTGCCGGATCTTGAGCGCATTGTGCAGCGGCTGCCCAAGCAGCGCCAGACCTTGCTGTTCTCGGCCACCTTCAGCAATGAAATCCGCAAGTTGGGCCGTTCCTGGCTGAACGAACCCGTTGAGATCGAGGTCGCGGGGCGCAACGCCACCGCTGACACCGTCACCCAGCTTGCCTACAAGCTGAGTTCGGATCAGAAGCGTCATGCCGTCGTGCATTTGGTCAAGTCGCGCGGCCTGAACCAGGTCATCGTCTTTTCCAATACCAAGATTGGCACCGCCCGTTTGGCGCGCGTGCTGGAAAAAGACGGCGTCAAGGCGGAGTCCATCCACGGCGATAAAACCCAGGCTGACCGGATGAAGGCGCTTGAGGCCTTCAAGGCGGGTGAGCTGGAAGTGCTGGTGGCCACTGACGTGGCCGCGCGTGGCCTGGACGTGGCCGGTGTGCCTTGCGTCATCAACTATGACCTGCCTTTCAACGCGGAAGATTACGTGCACCGGATTGGCCGCACGGGCCGGGCCGGCGCCTCGGGTGAGGCCATCTCCCTGTTCACGCCGGAAGAAGAGCGCCTGCTGCTGGATGTGGAAAAGCTGATCAAGCGCAGCATCCCGCGTGGCGAGTTGAGCTTGCCCAATCTGCCCGCCGCCAGCGCCCGGCGCAGTGAAGAGCGCGCGCCGCGTTCCTCGGGCCGTCCGCAGCGCGGCTATGGCCGCTCCACACCCGCCGCGCCGATCGACGAGTTCTTCTTAAAGCCCTATGAACCGCAAGTTCAGGCCGAATCCAGCGTGCCCGAACCCGGCCACACGTCGAATGGCGGAAAGGAAAATGGGAAAAAGCCGGTGCCGGTGCTGCTTGGCGGCTCGGGCCGACGTCCCAACGCCTGATCTTTTTACCGCCGCGACAGCGTCAAGCGTGGGGGCATTGTTAGTCGATCCGCCAACGTTCCCGCCAGGCCTCGGTGGCGCAGCGCAGCCAAGCCTGCGTTGACGCCGCGTCAAAGGGCTGCATGCCCAAGGCTCGCCAGGCCGCATTCAAGGCGGTCTGCGGACGTGAAACGTCCACTTCGGGCGCACCCGTCTGCTTTGACAATTTCTGGCCCAGCGCGTTTTTAAGCACCGGCACGTGCATCCAGCGCGGCGCCGTCTGGCCGAGCGCCTGATACAGCAAGATCTGGCGAGGCGTTGAACTCAGCAAATCTTCGCCGCGCACAACGTCGGTGATGGCTTGATCGATGTCGTCAATGACGACCGCCCATTGATAGGACCAGATGCCGTCCGCCCTGAGCAGGACGAAGTCGCCCAATGCCTGCCCGGCGTCCTGTTGGCACGGGCCGTACCACCGATCCACAAACCCCACTTCACCGGCCTCCACGCGAAAGCGCCAAGCGCGTGGCGTTCGTCCGCCCGTGCCGTTGCGGCAGGTGCCGGGATAGGGGCTTTCCGCGTCCTTGTGGGCGGGGCGGCGTTTGAGCGCGGCCAGGGCTTCGGCAATGTCTTTGCGGCTGCAGGCGCAGCCATAGACCCGCTGTGCTTGCCGCAGGCGTTCAAATTGCTGCTTGTAGAGATCGAGCCGCCTGGATTGCCAGACGATGGGTGCATCGGCATAAAGGCCGAGGCGGTCCAACTGGTCAATGATGTGTTCGGCCGCACCCGCTACGACGCGGGGCGCGTCGAGATCTTCGATGCGGATCAGCCACGTCCCCCGATGCGCCCGCGCATCCACGTAACTGGCCAAGGCCGCCACAATGGAGCCCGCATGCAGCGGACCGCTGGGGCTGGGCGCGAATCTTCCTCTGTACGGAGCGGGATCAGGTGTCATGTCCACAGTTTAAAAAAAAGCGGCGGATTCGTGCAGCGGCGTGTATCAGGTATGGCGGCGCAACAACCACGGGTAATCCCTAGTCGTCGCTGTTTGGGTGAAAAGATATAGTTGCTTCGAGTGTTTCATAAATGGACTGATGTTTCTTATCTGAAACGCATGTCTGCGGAGCGA
>JBAYOI010000209.1:0-4946 GCA_041678365.1 Pigmentiphaga sp.
CGGCGCCTGGTCATAATGGAAGTCGCGCAGCAATAGCCGCGACGGGTGTTGGCGCACGTAATAACGCTGTCCATGGATTTGCATGACCGTGGCGCGCAGCAAAGCCTGTTCCCAATGCGGCGCTTGATGCGCGGCCCATCCGTGGGCGGCGGCAATCCTCACGCCCCCCATCCCGCCCGCCACGATCAACAAACACAGTATCGGCTTCATGGCACGCGCCTCAGCAAACGGTCTATCGGCACCTGTTTTTCAATCGGCCGGATCCAGTCCCGTCCAGGCACGGGCCGGGACCAGCCCGCATCGATCCCACTTAATCGGCTGGCCGAAGCCAGGAAGCTGGGAGCATGCCGCGTCTGCAATCGCTGCCACAGCGGCTCCGATGCCGCCAAAACGGATGAAGCATGCGTCTCATCCAGCGCATAGCCCGTTCCTCGGTACATGCTGCGCCGCAACGCAAAATCCGGTAGTTGTGAGACGACACCCAGACGCAAGCCTGGCGCCAGGCGCAACGCTTGCGTGACATCCAGCCGGGCCATGCTTGTATCGCGCAGCGACGCCTGCCAAGCCTCCGCCAACGAAGACCGCCCCGTTTGCGCGGCGACCGTGTTGAGGTGGACATGCAGCGGCATTTCCTGTTCCGGCAACCATAAGGCGCCTTGCGCATCGCGCCAGGGCGCAAGCACGGCCGCCGCTTTATCCAGCGTCCCCCGGTCCAGAAGCCGCGGGTCCGGATATCGTGCCTGATCAAACAGTTGATACTGCAAAAAATGCTCGGCGGTCATGCGCAAATCGCCATAGCGGCCAATGACGCCCGCCGCCATGAAGAACAGCGCCATCGCGCCCAGCATCAACACGCCTTCCACCATGGCCTGGCCCGCTTCATTCGTTCGCATCAGCGCGCTCCTCCCGCCTGCGGCGCTACCGCTGGCGCGTCGGGACCCGGCCTTGCCACCAGCCTGGCATGCCAAAAAGGTTGGAATAAGGAGGGCAGTTCAATGCGCCCATCATCGCGGGCCTGCCAACGCGCGTAATAGCTTTCCGCCGAGGCAGACGCTGACATCGGCCAGGCGGGTCCCGCCGAAAAAGCACGGCTTTGCAAGGCCGCCGCTGACACGTCAATGGTGAAGGACAAGCTGTCTTCAGGATGTTGCGCGCGGATGTCCGCATAGGCCGGGATGGCGCCGCCACGCCACTGGATCTGCTGCCGCCGCGCCCAGGAGTTGGCCAACGGATTATCCTGTCCCGTCAACAGATCCCACTGCGCATAACGTTCGACCCAACGCCAGAAATCAATTTCGCTGAAATCATCCGGTGCGTCCGCATGATGTGCTTTCCCCGCGGCGGCATCGTGCGCAATGGTTCCGCCGCCCATCGGGTACTCGCGAAAATAACAGCCTATCCAGCGATTGCTGCGCAAGGCATGAAAGGATTGCGTATCGTGCGCACGCCATCCGGACAAGCCTTCGCGCTCGGTGGCGCCGCGCCGCCGGAGCTGATGCCGCAGCCAGGGGCAGCGCCACTCCGATGGAAGCAAAGCGTGGGCAGTGCTGTCACGCGGCTGCAAGAAACCGAACTGCTGCTGCGCCTGCTCCACCCAGCGCAAGAAACGCTGCGGATCGGTTTCCGACGGCGCCTGCACCAAGCGCGGCCAGGCGTCATGCAACAGCGAATCCAGCGTAAACGTGTACTGCCCCTGCCCCAACGCAATGACTTCCTGCATGACATGCCATCGGCGTTCCGGCAATTGCGCCAGCCAGGTTTGCTGCACCGCCGTGAATTGCGTCCTGAGCCAATCATCGTGCTCGGCAAAAGCCCGCGCCAATGCGCCGCTGCCCCATTGCGTCTGTGCATCGGCGCCCGCTGCGCCCTGGCTCGACAGATACGCCGCGCCCTGCCTCGGGCCGAAGAAGCTGGCAATCAGGTACGAAGGGGGGTTGCGGCGGGCCAGCTGCTTTGATTGCGCATCGCCATACCTCGCCCAGCTCGCCAGTGTGATCCAATGCGCCATGGCCATTTGATGCCCGAGCGCCGCGCGGTTGGCATAGGCCAATTGGTTAAGGGTTCGGGACTGAACCACGGCCGCGCTATAGGCGGCGGCGTCCGCCACCGCGCTCAGGCGGCTTTTCTGGTGCAGCAAGCGGCTGAGCTGATAAGCGCCCAGGACGGTGATAGCCAGCACGCCCAGCAGGACCAGGCCCATGACCAAAGCCTGCCCCTGTGCGTCACGACGCAGCGCGCGCATCAGTGGCTGCCTGCTTGCGACGCATTCCCCGTGAATGCTTTCAATGAACGGGAAGCCGTCTGGGAACTGGCCGACTTGGCCGCGGACTGCGCCACGCTGTTTTCAGAGCTGCCGTCGTCCCCCGCAATTTCCCGGGCCATGGCCGCAGTCTGCGAACGGACGACCTGTCCGAAAAGTTGATAGACCGCGATGGCCGCCACCGCAATCAAGGCAACAATTATTAAATATTCGGTCATGCCCTGTCCGCGCTGCAAAGCGCGGGACCGAAGTCCGGGAAGCGTGGATCTGCCATGCATGGTGTCTCTCCTGGGAGTGGATGCATGAAGTGTCAACGCTCAGCGATCCTGCAACAATTCGAGAAACCCGAAACGGACAGCTTTGGCCTATCTGAAGTAGAAAAGAGGAAGCTTCTACCCGCAGCACGGCTTTCCCCGGACTCCCGACAAGGTTCCGGGCAAGCTAAACAACTGTTAAATCTCAGGGTTTTCTACAAAATGTTTCGTTTAGTTTGCGTATAGTGAGGCTAAGATTCATTCACTGCCATGTCTTTTGATCGTGGCTACCGGTCATCTAAAAAGGAGTTCGACATGAAAACATCCACTCTGACCAAACTGGCGCTGGTTGCCGCGCTTGGCGCATTCACCGCTGGTTGTGCAACACAACAACAAACCAACACCGCCGTCGGTGCTGGCGGTGGCGCAGCGGTTGGCGCGGGTCTGGGCGCTTTGTTCGGCAACAGCAAAGGGGCCGCCATTGGCGCAGGCCTGGGCGCTGCAGCAGGCGGCATCGTCGGCTACAACTGGAACAAGGTCAAAAAAGATGTTGAACAATCAGGCGCAACCGGCCTGGGTATTGATGTCACCGAACAGCCGGACGGTTCGTTGAAAGTCAACGTGCCCAGCGGCGTGTCGTTTGATTCAGGCAGCTATGCGCTCAAGCCCGCCCTCCAGCCGGTTCTGGATAGCGTTGCGCGCGCCCTGAACGAACATGGCGAACTGCGTTCACACGTCATTGGCCACACGGACAATACCGGCCAGCAGGCCATGAACCAGAAGCTGTCGCAGGATCGTGCACAGTCCGTGGCCACCTACCTGGTCAATCGTGGCGTTGCCTCTACGCGCGTGACAACGGAAGGGCGCGGCCCCAACGATCCCGTGGCCGTGAACACCACGGTTGAAGGCCGCGCCGCCAACCGCCGCGTTGAAATCTTCTTGTACGCCGTCAAGCCGTAACCCCCCCAAGCATTCATTTGCTTGAGTCCCAACCCCGCCACGGCGGGGTTTTTTTGTCGCCGGGCCGCTCCCAAGACAAAAAGCATCCCCCCGGGGGATCGGACAAGACCAGAGGGACTTGGCCGAGGGGCCTCTTCTCTCGCCGGGCCGCTCCCAAGACAAAAAGCGCCCCCTTTGGGGGCAGCAAGCCAAAGGCGCAGCGTGGAGGTCTTTTCTCTCGCCAACCTCCGCCTGGGGTATTTCCCTATAAAAGACGAGCTTCATATAACCAGATGGCATAGCAGAATCTTGAAAAATCATAATGAAACTTTCTGAAACTTGCTTAGACTGGACTCTGGAAGCTGGATTTTTCTTTGGCAGGCTCGGGCAACTTACGCCCCGGTCCCGCCTTTAGGTTGATGGATCAATTTTCAAGGAAGCACCATGAAGGCTTTTTCACTTCGCCGCAGCACCGTCCTTGCCCTGTCAGCGCTGGCCGGAAGCGTCGCATTCAGCGCCGCCCAGGCTCAAGCTGATTATCCCACCCGCTCAATCCGGCTGATCGTTCCCTCACCACCCGGTGATGGCTCTGACGTGCTGGCTCGCAACGTGGGCAAAGCCATGGGAGACATCCTCGGGCATGCGCTGGTCAATGAGAACAAGCCGGGCGCAGGTGGCAGCATTGCCTCTGACCTGGCCGCCAAGGCCGCGCCGGACGGCTATACCATCATGCTGGGCAATGCCAGCACACACGCCGTCACGCCAGGGCTCTACAGCAAACTGTCCTTCAATGCGGAAAAAGACTTTGTCCCCGTGCGTTTGCTGGCTAGCGCCCCCAACGTACTGGTCGTCAACCCCGGCCTGCCCGTCAAGAACATTCAAGAATTCATCAATTACGCCAAGGCCAACCCTGACAAGCTGAACTTCGGCTCTGGCGGCAACGGCAGCCTGAGCCATTTGTCGGCCATTTTGTTCAATGACATGGCGGGCACCAAAATCCCGCACATCCCCTACAAGGGCGCGGCGCCTTCCGTCACGGCCGTGATGAGCGGTGAAATTTCAGCGCTGCTGATCAACATCCCGACCGTGCGGACGCAGATCGAGTCGGGCAAGCTGCGCGCGCTGGCCGTCAGCAGCCTGGAGCGCTCCGAGCAATTGCCTGATGTGCCCACGCTGGACGAAGCCGGACTCAAAGGCTATTCAACGGAAGCTTGGTTCGGTCTGTTCGCGCCCACCGGCACGCCGCAGCGCGCCATTGACCGGCTCAATGACGCCGCCGCCCAGGCCCTGAAAGACGAAGCCGTGCAGAAAAACCTGCGCGTCATGGGCGCCGTGCCGAAAGACCTGTCCGGCGAAGCCTTCAAGACCTTCGTGAAACAGGAAAGCGAGAAATACGCCGAGCTGATCAAATCAGCGGGCGTCAAGGTGGATTAACAGCCCCCTCATGCAAAACGCCGGTCCCGTGCAAACAGGACCGGCGTTTTTGCTTGAGC
>JBAYOI010000210.1:0-4888 GCA_041678365.1 Pigmentiphaga sp.
CGCCCGGCCGAGGTTTTCAACCCTTGCGCCACGCCACGAAATCATCCTCAAATTTGATTCATTTCGTCATTTCTTCACACAATTTAATACAATCGTCATTACCGGCCCTCGTGATCCGTGGGTCCTTCGTTCCGCATCGCCTGCCCTGGGCCAGGAAGACCGATTTGCTCAAGTTACGCTACGGCTTGCTCCTGAAGATCGCCAACATGCCAAAGGCCTTTACCTATGGGGTCGGCATCCTCATCGCTTTCGCCCTGATGCTGAGTTCGGTGATCGTAACGGTCTGGATGGATCAGAGCCGGACCGCGCAGCGGCATGACGAAGCGGTGCGTTTGTTCGAAGCGTTCAGATTGGAAAGCACGCGGCTGCTCGGCCTGCTGGTTGAACAGGGCCCGCAAGGCTGCGGCCATGATGAACTGATGCGGCTGAACACCCGCTTGCTCCAGACGCGCTATGTCCGTGAAATCGGGCTGATGGACGAAGACCGGCGCTTGATCTGCTCCACCGCGCTGGGGCCGGTGGCCGAACCGATCAAGGGCAATTATCCCGTCCATGTGTCGCGCTCGGGACTGCAACTGCTCAATGGCGTGCCGCTGACGATGGCGGACAAGAAACTGGCCGCCGTCCTCATCCAGCACCCGCCCTTCAATGTGGCGCTGAGCCCCTATGCCACCGCTGACCTCTACCTCGGCGCCGACGTGGTCTGGTTGCGCACCGCCAATGATCTGGTTCTGCTGAACGCCCGCGTCAATCCTGACACGGTGTCCGCGCTGCGCGCCCGCGCCAGCCGCTTGACCGACACAACGCTTGAACTGCACGGACTGGGCTATGCGCTGACCACGGCCAGGCCCGATCTGGACGTGGTCTTGCAAACCCAGCGCGGCCTGGCAACCATCGCGCGGCAAAGCGAAATACTGCTGTCCGCGCTGCTGGCCGGATCGCTGCTGATCGCGGTGCTGGCGGTGGGTACCATCACGCCCTATGTCCTGCGGCTCAGCGGCTTGCAAAACCGTATCGGCTTTCTCTGCGACGAGGCCCATCTGGCGCTGGTCTATCAGCCCGTGTTCGACCTGAACACGATGCGTCCCATTGGCTGCGAGGTCCTGGCCCGCCTGCAAGAGGACAAGCGGTGGTGGATGCCGGACCACATCATTCCCGCCATTCAGCGCGTCGGCCTGGAGCGTCAGTTCGATCATGCGGTCACCCGCAAGGCAATACGCGAACTGGCCACCCATCTGCCCGCCTGGGACGGCAAATTCAGCGTCGCGCTGAACTACTTTCCGAAAAGCGTCAGACCGGAACACTTGATTCCGGTCCTGAACCAAGCGCTCCAGGAAGCAGGCCGGGAAGATCTGGAGATTTGCATTGAAATCACCGAACACAGCCTGTCCAGCGAATTGATCACGGAAGTCCAATGCCTGAAGGCTCACCACTTTCAAATTGCGGTGGACGACTTCGGCACAGGCTATTCGAACCTGAAATCCGTCACCAAACTCTCGCCGGATCTGCTGAAGATCGACCGCTCTTTTGTTTATGAGCTGGAAGATGCCAGCGTCCGCTCCACCCTGATCCCCGAAATCGTCAATATTGCACGCGCCGTCAATGCCCAGACGGTTGCCGAGGGCATTGAAACCCTCGAACAGGCCCGGCTGCTGACCGCTGCGGGCGTGCGCTACGGCCAAGGCTATGCGCTGGCCCGGCCAATGCCAATAGAAGCGTTCACGGCGCTGATCGCCGCCTTCCAGAGTAAGGGTTCGGCAGCCGCGAACCCAACGGTTTGATACGCCTCCTCCCCCGAAACAGCAGGCGAATGTGCTACTGTTGAAGAACGACCCTGTCCATCCTTAGGAGATGACGATGAAAACCGAAATCAAGTACAAGAAACTCGATGGTTCGAATGGTGTGGCATTGGTTCCCGGCAGCGTGGAAGAAGGGGTGGCCGCAAAGCGTGAGCTGGCGGACCGGATGAATCTGCCGCTGGTGCCGGGACAGGAACACGACGCGGATGCCCGGCTCAGAAATGGCGGGGTTGATCCCAACTCACTGACGGTGCAATTGCTCAGCGCTTCAGCCTGACGCCAAGCCTTCCCGCAGCAGAAAGCCCGTGAAGACGCCCACCCCAAGGTCGGCGCGGTTCACGGGCTTTTTTTCCGCCAGGCGTGGGGGCTTTTACACGCGTTACACGCTTTGCCCGCGGCGTTTATGCCGAGCCCCCTTCTTCCGCCGCCTCTCTTGGCGCTGACCGGTTCTTTTCCTTGCCCTCGCTTTCGCTGACAAACGCCTCATGCCGGCTTTCGCCAAAAGACTGCATGACAGGCTGTGGTTTCAGATTGGTGGCCAGGCGCAGAATGTCTGGCCGCGCATAATGGCCAACGGAATCGCAAGCGTATTTGAGGAAGACGATCTCGGAGAGATCAACGTCCGCCACCAGGATCCCTTCGTCTTCCATTTGCGGGCCAGCCAGCATCCGTCCGGTGGGCGCAACGATCGCGCTCCAGCCGCCGCCGGTCCGGATCATATCCGGCTGATCCATCAAGTCCAGGCGGCGAAGCACTTCTTCGTCAATGCGCGAACTCGCGTTGACCACGAAGCATTGGCCCGCCCAGGCATGGTAGCGGACAGCGGTTTCAACCACCTGGTTGAAAAAACCCGAGTTCGGATCATGGGTCAGGGCCGAGATGCCGGGCCAGCAGCCGATATGAACTTGCTGCCCCTGGCTGGTCAGCGCATGACGCGCCAAATCCATGCTGTGCTCCCAGCAGATCAACCCGCCCAGGCGGCCAATGCCGGTGTTGAAGACCGGCAGGTCTGACCCGTCTCCGCGTCCCCAGATCGTGCGCTCCACGTGCGTGGGCTGCAGCTTGCGGTGCCTGCCCATGATGGCGCCGCTCCGGTCGAAGTAGAGCTGGGTGTTGTAGAGCGTGCCACCTTCGCGTTCCGAGATCCCCAGCACCACGTACACGCCCGCTTTGCGGGCCGTCGCGCCAATGCGGTCCGTTGCGTCCGAGCCCACTTCCACACTGTTGGTGAACAACTCGTAGTAAAGCGGCGCGCCGCGCGTGGGCGTGTGCGTCCAGATCCAGAACGGATAGCCCGGCACGAAGGTCTCCGGGAAAGCAACCAGGTCCGCGCCCTGCTCAGCGGACGCCTGGATCAGGCGGCAGGCCTTTTCAATGGATTCGTCGCGATTCAAAAATACGGACGCGGCATGTACCGCCGCGGCGCGGAACTTGGGAAAGGCGTCAGCCATGGTGTCTATCTCCTGTTTGATAGAGAGATGCTTGAAACCGAACCATACCGGATAGCGGATAGCGGAACCCGGGTGAAGAACCCCGAAGGTAAGGCCTGCCTACCCGCTCAGAATGACGAGCCGGGTGTTTTCAGGAATTCGATTTCTTCATTTGTTGACACGCGTCCCAGGATGGCGTTCCGGTGCGGATAGTGCCCGAAGCGCTCAATAATGTCCCGATGGCGGATTTCAAAATCCAGATTGTCTTCCATGCTTGGCTGGCGGAAGAGCTTGAGGGCTTCGTCATGGATCAGCAGCGATTCGCTGTGCATGTAAGGCATGTAGAAAAACGGCCGTTTGACGGTATCCACCGCCTGATCCGCACCCAGGGCCAGCGCGGTCTGCGACAGGCCCAGCGCCAGGGCGTCATTGGCAAAGGCGCGCGGCGTATCTCTGTAGACATTGCGGGAGAACTGGTCCAGCACGATGATTTCCGCCAAGCGGCCGAGCGCCGAGCCGCGCCATGAAAACAGTTCGCAACGGCCTGCCGCCTCCAGCGTGGCGGCAAAGCGGGACGCAATCATCCGGTCAAAATCCGCCGACTTGGTCCACCATTGCTCAGGCGTGCATTCTTCGAACCAAAAGCGCAGAATCGTGTCTGCATTCATTGCGGTGGTGCTCATGTCATCTCCCAAAAGTAACCGTGCCCATCATAGCAACAGCCGATGACGGACAGGCGATCCCGGTTTGGCTTAAGATAGGACTTCTTCGCTTGCGCCTTTTCCGCGCAACGCCTACCGATACGAAGCAGCATTCATGACGCCCCAAGATCGCAGCCTTGTCCCAACCTACGCACTGCTGGTGCTGATCTGGGCGTCCACACCGCTGGCCATCACCTGGAGCGCGGCGGAAATTTCGCGGCTGTGGTCCTTGTGGTTCCGCTTTGCGTTTTCCGTGCCACTGGTCCTGCTGCTTCTGCTCGCCCTGCGCACCCGCCTGCCACTGGATAAAACCTCGCTGCACAGCTATCTGGCGGGCTCCTTCAGCTTGATCGTCTCGCAAACCTTCACTTATCTTGCCACCGCGCACCTGCCGTCGGGCATGATCGCGCTGATGTTCGGCTTTGCGCCGGTCCTGGCCGGCCTGATCGGCTTCTTCGTGTTCGGCCAGCGCCTGCACCCCTTGCAATGGGCGGGCATGATGATCGCACTCGGCGGCCTGTACCTCATTTCTTCATCAAATACGGCCCAGCACATCAATCCGCTGGGTTTCCTTTACATGCTGGCTTCGGTGCTGATTTATTCGTCGTCGATTTTCTGGGTCAAGCACATCAACGCCCGCATCACGCCGGTGGCTCAGGCGTCGGGCTCCATTCTGGCCTCGATGTTGATCGGCACCCTGTTCCTGCCCTTCATCTGGCAGGAGTTCCCCAGCCAGATGCCCAGCCCGCGGACCCTCATGGCCATTGCCTATACCGTGGTGGTGGCTTCCATCATTGGCATGTTCTGCTATTTCAAGTTGGTGCAGAGCGTGTCCGCCATCACGCTCTCGCTGGCCACGGTGCTGACGCCAATGCTTGCGATTCTGCTGGGCGTCGCCTTGAACGGCGAGACCATCAGGCTTCAGGTACTGGTCGGCAGCATGACGATTATTGCGGGC
>JBAYOI010000211.1:0-4858 GCA_041678365.1 Pigmentiphaga sp.
GGAAATGCCGCCGGGCGGGAAGCCCGCGACGAGGGTGATGGGGCGGGTCGGGTAGGACGGGGTTTGCGCCAGGGCCGACGCAGTCAGGCCCAATGCGCAGACAATCGAGCAAGTGAAGGAAATCGTGAGGTTCTTCATGGCAAGGATCCGAAGTGGGTGGGGGGAAACGCACGCTCTTCTTGTTGACGAAGCGGTCCGGATCACTCTAGGAGGCTGCAAATTTGACTGTCAATGTATTCGATATTTATTCCATTATCTGGAATCAAACGTGCTTGTTGATGGGGGTTTGCACCAAGTTCGGTGGCTTGCGCTTCAGGGTGGTGCGGGAATTCACCCATTTGATCAGTCACTTATTTTCAAATGTTGCCTGGGTTTCAAGTGCCGG
Organism: Pigmentiphaga sp.; assembly: GCA_041678365.1. Taxonomy (GTDB): domain Bacteria; phylum Pseudomonadota; class Gammaproteobacteria; order Burkholderiales; family Burkholderiaceae_B; genus Pigmentiphaga. The sequence continues at coordinate 386 of JBAYOI010000211.1, forward strand.
TCCGCAGGGATTGTTTTTCCATTATGTGGAACTGTGGAGCAAGTGTCTTGACCCCGTGCCGCCGCGCCCGGACGATGGGAGCCTTCAAGTGAGATCGGCTACCGCATCATGACTACACCTCTTGGATCGAGCGTTCTGGCTCGGCTGCCTTATCAATCCATTGTTCGCCGCCCGCGACTGAGCCTGCCCAGCAATGCGCGCGTCGTGCTCTGGAATATCGTCAACATTGAAGTGTGGGAGCCGACCGGCGGGATGCCGCGCGCGGTGCTGCCCCCGCCGATGGGGGAGCCGCTGCTTCCCGATGTGCCCAATTGGGCCTGGCATGAGTACGGCATGCGGGTTGGTTTCTGGCGCATTCTCCAGGCCTTGCGGTCGCGGTCAATGCCCGCGAGCCTGGCGCTCAATGGCGAGGCCATTCGCCGTTACGAGGAGGTCTGCGCGGCGGCGCGCGATGCGGGCTGGGAGTTCATGGGGCATGGCTATGTGCAGCGTCCGATGCACAAGGTGGAGGATCAGGGCCAGGCCATCCGCGACACCATCGACGCAATCCGGCGCTTCACCGGCAAGGCGCCGCGCGGCTGGGAGAGTCCCGGTCTGACGGAAACCGATGACACCCTTGATCACCTCGCCGCCTGCGGCATCGAATACGTGGCGGACTGGGTGTTGGATGATCAACCAGTTCGCTTGCGCACCGATGCCGGGCCGATCACGTCGATTCCCTATACGGTTGAACTCAATGACGTGGTGATTTCGGCCGTTCAGCAGCATTCTTCCGACGAAATGCTGCGCCGGGGCAAGGATCACTTTGATCGGCTGTACCTGGACGGCGCCGACGCACCGCGCGTGATGGCGATTTCCGTTCACCCTTATCTGAGCGGCGTGCCGCACCGCATCGGCTATCTGGAGCAGCTCTACGACTATGTGCTGTCGCACGAAGGGGTGGTGGTGTGGTCCGGTGAGCAGATTCTTGACTGGTTCAACAGCCAGCAGGTGGAGCAAGCATGACGAGTACAGCGCAGAACAAGACCTTGCCGCGCGTGCTGGTGCTGACGCTGGGCGGCACGATCACGATGACGTCGGACACCGGAGACGGCATTCGTCCAACGCTGGATGGCGCGCACTTGGTCAGCGCGGTGCCGTCGCTGGCGCACGTGGCCCAAGTTGACGCCCTGACGCCGTTCATGTTGCCGGGGGCGTCGCTGTCCTTGGCGAACTTGCGGGAGGTGGCCCGGCTGCTGCGGGACAAGCTGGCGTCCGATACCGTTGACGGCGCGGTGCTGGTTCAGGGAACCGACACGATCGAAGACACGGCCTTCGTCATGGATGTGTTGCTGGCGCAGGAAAAGCCGATCGTCGTGACCGGGGCGATGCGCGGCCCGCAAGCGCCGGGCGCGGACGGCCCGGCCAATCTGCTGGCCGCGGTCACGGTGGCGGCCAGCACGGATGCGCGGGGCTGCGGCGTGCTGGTTGTCATCAATGATGAAATCCATACGGCCCGTCTGGCCAAGAAGTCTCACACCAGTCTGAGCAGCGCGTTCGAGTCGCCGGGCGGCGGCCCGGTGGGAGCCGTAGTGGAAGGGCGGGCGCGGTTCTGGGGGCGGCCTCTTCGTCGTTCCATCAGTCTGCTGCACCAGCGCTTGACTGATGCCGGGGAGCCGACCTGGACGCCGGTGGTGCAATGGGCGCTCGGCTTGGGCGAAGAGGCCCGCCTGGCGGGCGCGCTGAAAGCCCTGGGTTACGGCGGCGCTGTCATCGAGGGCATGGGCGCGGGGCATGTGCCCGCGGCAGCGGTCGAGCCGTTGAGCGCCTTGGCCCGGCAGATGCCAACGATTCTGGCAACCCGTGTGGCCGGCGGACCGGTGTTTCAGAAGACGTATGGGTTTCCGGGCTCGGAAATCGATATGCTGGGCAGGGGGCTGATCCCGGCTGGTGACCTATCAAGCAACAAGGCGCGCTTGCTGTTGTCGTTGCTGCTGGCGGCGGAGGCGTCGCCGGATGAGATCAAGGCCGCTTTTGCTCAGGGCGCATAGCATGGCCCTGCCCGCGAACCCGGGGTGAGTCACCCTCGCCTGAAAGTCGGGAGTGTCCTCGCCACCACATGGGGGTGGCCCCAAGAGGTTCGCGGGCAAGCTGATTCAACCGTCAGTTGCCCTTCAGCGGTTCGACGGTGATGTTGTTGTGCACGTCTTGCACGCCTTCAACATCCCGGGCAACGCGTTCGGCCAGATCGACCTGCGCCTGGGAGTCAACCTTGCCCGACAGCGTTGTCACGCCGCGGGTGGTTTCGACCGAAATATCCAGGGCGCTCAGTTCTTTTTCTTTCACGAACGCGGCTTTGATCTTGGCGGTCACCGCGGTGTCCGAGGCGAAATCGCCGACTTTCTTGCCCACCGACTCTTGGTTGCCGTCTCCGGCAGCGAAAGCCATCGGCGTCAGGGCAACACCGGCGCCTAACGCCATGGCGGTCATCAGTTTGCGAATAGCCATGATTTTCTCCTGAAAGGAAGGGGAGGAGCGGGTCGTGATCCTGCGTGTTGGCCGGATCAAGTACACCGTTGCTGTTCATCAAAGTGTGATCAGCTGGAATCCACTGTAAGGAGGTTTCTGGCTTACATCTCGGTCAAGCGGTTAGTGCAGGTTATGGGTTGTAACGTGAGGCATGGTCGGAGCAATCCCTGCCCAAGCCTGCCAAGGCAATGGATTCCCGAAATTTTTCCGAGGTTTGTCTTTTCATATTTGGAAATGTTTTCGTGGTGTCGGTTGTCTGTTTCGCCTGGCGCAGACTGCTTAGTGTCCAGGACACTAGAACGGCCAGAGCCTGGGAATCAAGGTCACGCCCAACACCCAGAAGATCAGGTTCAGCGGCAGGCCGACTTTGACGAAATCACTGAAGCGGTACCCGCCCGCGCCGTAGACCATCGTATTGGTTTGATAGCCGACCGGCGTGGCAAAGCTGGTGGAGGCCGCGAAAGTGACGGCGATCAGGAAAGGGGTGGCGTCAACCTCCATCATCTTGGCGGTGGACATGCCGATCGGCGTCAGCAGCACCGCGGCAGCGGCATTGCTCATGAACTCCGTCAGCAGCAAGGCCATCAGATACAGCACGGCCAGCACCACCCACGGGCCGGAAGCGCTGACCAGCCCAATGGTGTTCTCGACCAGGAATTGCGCCGCGCCGGTTTCGCTCATGGCGACCCCCAGCGGCAACAGACCCGCCATCAGGATGATGATGCGCCAGTCCACAGCATCGTAGACGTCTTCGGCGTCCAGGCAGCCGGTCAGCGTCATGGCCAATGCGCCCGCCAACGAAGTGATCGCGATTGGCGCCCAGCCCAGCGCGGACACGGCAATGACCAGCGCCATCGTCGCCAGTGCGAAGGGCGCGCGCCAACTGCCCTTTTTTTCCGGTTGGCGCTCGGACAGCACGATGACGTTGTTGTCCTGGCGCAGCGTGGCCATTTCAGATTCGGGAATGAGGAGCAGCAAGATATCGCCAACCCGCAAGCGCACCTCGCGCAGTTGCTCGCGCAGTACCTGGCCGCGCCGGTGAATGCCCAGCGCGGTCGTGTTGTGGTGCCAGCGAGGATCCAGCATGCCGAGTGTGTTGCCGATCATGCGCGAGCGTGGCGCGACCATGACTTCGGCCAGCACTTGATCAACTTCTTCGAAAGCGCGTTGTTTCAGTTTGAATTCAGCGTTGACCTCCAGGCCCGCTTCCTTGCGCAGCTCGTCCAATTGGGACCAGTCCCCGCGTGCCAGCAGCACGTCACCTTCCTGCAGCGTCTGGGAGCGTGGCGACCAGACTTTTTCATCGCCGCGCAGCAGCTCCAGGACAAATACGCCGAATTCTTCACCGAGCTTGGCCTCGCCAACGGAGCTGCCGATCAGCGATGACTCGGGCATGACGCGCAGTTCCGTAATGTATTTGCCGAGCTCGTAGTGCTCGACCAGCTCCGTGGCCCGCGCATCGGGCAACAGCCAGCGTCCGACCGTGAGCAGGTAGAAACAGCCCGCCACCATGCAGATCACGCCCAGCGTGGTGAATTCGAACATGCTGAAACCGGGGTGGCCGAGATCCTTGGCCATGCCGTTGACCAACAGGTTGGTGGACGTGCCAACGAGCGTGCAGACGCCCGCCATCTGGGAGACATAGGACAGCGGGATCAAGGCCTTGGAGGCGGACATGCCGATATTGGCGGTGGCGGCGATCACGATTGGCATCATCACCGCAACGACGGCGGTATTGTTGACGAAGGGGGCAATCACGGCCAGCACGGCGAACAGCAGCAGCAGAAAGACCGTGGGAGAGCGGGCGCGCCCGAGCAGATTGCCGATGCCGGACAGCGCGCCGCTGTTCTGCATGCCGGCCGCCAACACGAACATCGATGCCACGGTGATGGTGGCGGAATTGCTGAAACCACTGAGCGCCTGCCCCGGTGTGACCAGTCCGGTGAGGGCGAGACTGGCCAGCAC
>JBAYOI010000212.1:0-4852 GCA_041678365.1 Pigmentiphaga sp.
GAGCTTGGTGCTCACGTCAAAGTCCTTGACACCTGCTTCAGCCGCCGTGGGCACGTCCGGCAACAGACTGACGCGCTCGAACGTGGCAACCGCGAGAGGGCGCAGCTTATTGCTCTGGCTATGCGCCAAGGTGGCCGCAAGGCTCTCAATGCTCATGTTGACCTGTCCACCCATCAGATCCACCAGCGACGGACCAATTCCCTTATACGGCACGTGCAGCATATCGATGTCCGCCCGCTGCTTGAAGACCTCTCCAGCCAGATGCTGTACCGAACCATTCCCGCTTGACGCATAGGTCAGACTGCCCGGCTTGGATTTTGCCAGCGCAACCAGTTCGCTGAGCGAGCTTGCGTCAACCTTGGGGTTGGTCACGATCACGAAAGGAATGTTGCCGAATACCGAAACCGGCTTGAAGCTCTTTTCCAGGTCAAAATTAGTCGGGTTGTACAAGGCCGCATGGGCGGCGTGCGTGGTCAGTGAACTCCACAACAAGGTATAGCCATCCGGATCCGCCTTGGCGACATGATCGGCGCCCACACTGCCTGTTGCGCCTGGCCGATTCAGCACGATGACCTGCTGTCCCAACTCCTTGGACAGCAAAGGCGCCGCCACCCGGGCGGCGGCATCCACCCCGCCTCCCGGCGGCCAGGGCACGACCAAGGTGATGGGACGCTCGGGCCAAGCCCAGGCGTTGACTGAAGCGACCAATGCTACGGCGCCCACGGTGGTTTTGAGGAGGGTTTGAATAGCCATCGTGTTACCTCATGGAGAAGTTGTCGTTTCACATCTTGTTTCGCTATGCGAAAATTAATTTCGCATAATTTCAGTTATCCTAACACAAGCGTTTTTAAGCGTGTCAATACAGTTTTTGGTAGAGAGCCATGAGAGGTACTTCCCAATCCCGAACGTTCAAGCCAGCGCAGCTGTCCGAACCCGCAGCCAGCGAAGATCCGGGCCGCCAATTCGTCTCGGCATTGGCGCGGGGGCTCAATATCCTGAAAGCGTTTACTTACGGGGACAACTCGCTGGGCAACCAGGAGCTTGCCGAACGTACCGGCTTGACCAAGCCGACCGTTTCCAGGCTGACCTATACCCTGACCCGGCTGGGCTACCTCGTCTGCTCTCCGCAGACCGGGCGCTATGAATTGGGCAATGCGGCACTGGCCCTGGGTTACTGGGCCATGTCAGGCTCGTATATCAGGCGCGTTGCGCGCCCGCTGATGCAGACGGTCTCTGAAGAGCTGAACCTGTGCTGTGCACTGGGCTATCAAGATGACACTGATGCGGTGTACCTGGAGCACACCCGAGGCGCGGGCGCGCTGATCCTCGGCGTACAGGCGGGCGCGCGAACACCGCTCGTGACCACGGCCATGGGCCGGGCGCTCATTGCCGTCATGCCCGCGCAAGAACGAAGCAAGCTTTTTGACAGCGAACAAGCCAAATACGGCGCGCAGTGGCCATCCATTGCGGCAGGCATTCACGCCAGCCTGTCAGACTACGAAACGAGCGGCTTCACCGTATCTCTCGGTGATTGGGAACCTGAAATCAATGCGGTAGGCGTTCCGTTGGAACTCAATGATGGCAATCCACCCATGGCATTGATTCTTGGCGGCGCCGCTTACACCGTCGATCGAACAAAGTTGATGGATCATGTCGGTCCGAAGCTGATACAGCTCGCCGCGCAGATCCGACAGGGCTTGAAAGCCCACTGAGGCCAGCCTGCGGCACCTCGGCCGTGGGCCGAGGCCGACACTCAAGCCCGTGGTCAATCCCCCCTTGCCGCCGCTCCCTCTTTTTCCAGCCAGCCTTTCATGATGCGGTGCGCCGCTTGCATGCCACGGTCCGCCTTCAAGGGCAGGTCCCGCGCTTCAGGCACGGCAAGCGCCATGCGCTGCTGCGCCTCGGCAATATCCACATCTTCCTGATGCACGCACAGCGCGCCTTCGTTCAAGCGCTGGCTCAGCACCTCGTCATCAATCCGGAAGTTGCGCGACAAGGCGATGTAATAGTGGTGCGAGGTTTCGGTTTCCGGCGTCAGCAGATGATCCGCGCGCAGGTCCACCTCCTTACCATCGGCCGCATTGCGCACCAGCACGGCGATCCGTGCAGGCAGCGACCACGCCGCCTCCTGGAGCCGGGTCACGCGGCCAGGAAACGCGAACCAATCCCGGTGGGCGGGCGCCTGCTCCACGTCCTCGAAGCAACGCGTGCTGACCACCCGATCTTCCGTGATGTTGATGGCCAGCGGATCCTCGGTCAACAAGCTGGGATCAAACCCGATACTGGACTCATGCAGAAAGGCGACATGCGACAGATCCAGCAGATTGTCATTCATGTACAAATACGAAGCCTTCACATGGAAATACTGGATCAGGCCGCTGTTCCAGTCCGGGCTTTCGCGCCAGGGCAAGCTCGGCATCAGCGATGCATCACCAGCGCCTTCGCCAGGCCACACCCAGAGGAAACCATAGCGCTCCAGAACAGGAAAAGACCGGACATGCGCCTTGTTCGGAATCATGCTTTGGGAGGGGATGTGCAGGCATTGACCTTGCGCATTGAACTGCATGCCGTGGTAAATGCAGCGCAGCGTATTGCCCTCGACCTTCCCCATTGACAAGGGCGCCCGGCGATGGGGGCACAGATCCAGCATGATGCCCGCCTTGCCATCCTCGCCCCGGAACGCGACCATCGGCAGGCCGCAGACCGTCTTGCCAAGCGGCTGCCGAGCGCTCAATTCCTGGAGCGAACAGAAAACGTACCACTGATTCTTGATGAACATAGCACCCTCTTAATTCCTAGGTTCAGGAATATTAGAGAGGTGTTTGGCATCCGTCAATCCCGGATCAAACCGCGCGCCAGCAGCTCCGCCATGGCGCCCGCATAGCGGTCGACGAAATCCGGACTGGTGGTTTCCACCCCGAACATGTATTCAATCAGCGGGCGGGCATTGAGCATCGCCTCACTCACACCAATCAATGCACAGTGCACAAAACGCGGATCCAGCTCCCTGACTGACTGCTCCGAGGAACGAAGCAGCTCCGCCATCAGCATCATGCTGCGTCCATTGACGTCCGCCATCATCTGCCGGGCGTCCGGAGACGCGGAAGAGTACACGCGGTTGAGCAGCGTGTGCAGATAGGGATTTTCCATCAGAAACTTCATCATGCCCTTCAGGCGCTCAGTGAGCCGGACCGAGATGTCCGCCTCGGCATGGACGATGGTGCTGGCGGTGTTCAACAGCTTTTCCATCAGGAACTTGGCGGCTTCCACCAGCAAGCCTTCCTTGTTGGTGAAGTAGTAGCGCACCATGGCCGGATCCACGCCGGCGCGACGCGCGACTTCGGACACCGTCAAGCCATCCGGATGTGTCTCCCGCAGGGTTTCCAGCGCGGCGGCAATGATTTCGTCATGCTTGTTTCCCGCGCCTCCCGTGGGCCTGCCCGCCCCGCGTTTCTTCACTTTCTTCTCAACCATGAGCCCTCGACCTAAGGTTTTAACTGACTTGTCACCACAAAAAATTTCCTATAAAAAGGAATTAATTTTGCGAAAACAGCACTCAACATGCTGCGGATGTTCACCTCATGAGAAGGAAAAAGAATGCCACTCAGCCACTCCCCCGTCCACTCGAAGAAAAAGCCAGGCTTCTTGCTCCAAAGCCTAGCTTTCTGTGCCTTCACCGCTGCGGGACTGACTCCCCTTCACGCTGCTGATTTTCCCACAAAAGCCATCAATTTGGTCGTGCCCTTCCCCGCTGGCGGCGGCCCGGACCTAGTGGCCCGCATCATTGGAGAAAGGCTCGCGGACCGGCTCGGCCAAGCCGTCATCGTTGAAAATCGTCCAGGCGCCAGCGGCACCATCGGCGCGGCTCACGTTCTGCGGGCCCCCGCCGATGGGCATACCCTGCTGCTGACGCCCAGCACCTTCAGCCTGGCCCCGCTGGTCTTGCAGCCTGGCGCGGTGTCCTATGACATCACACGAGACTTCGCTCCGGTCATCCAGCCCACCACGAGCTGGCTCGTCCTGGCCGCCCATCCGTCCACCGGCGTGAAAACCCTGGCGGATCTGAAAACGTTCACGGCGCAAGGAAAAAAAGCGAACTACACCGGCTCGGGTTCAGGCTCGATGATGCACGTGGCCGGTGAACTGCTGAAAAAGACCATGGACATTGACATGGCCTTTGTTCCCCATCGCGGCACCTCGCCCGCGATTGCCGATACGATAGGCGGCCATATTTCTTTCGTGATTGCCGGTTATCAGGACCTGATGCCGCACTTCAAGGCGGGTGCGCTGGTGCCGGTTGCCTTGCTGGACCGCAACCCCCACCCGACCGATCCGAAAGTGGTGCCCGTCGCTCAGCAAGGCTATCCAGACTTCTCCGTCCATAGCTGGACCGGCGTACTGGCCGCCGCCGCCACGCCCGCTTCCGTCATTGCCAAGTTGAACCAGGAAATCAACGCCGTGCTGGCCACGCCGGAAATCAAGAATCGCCTGGAAGAAAATGGTCAACAGCGCGTGGAGGGCGGCCCGCCTGAGAAATTGGCCAAGACCATTGCCCATGACCTGTCAATTTTTGGACCATTCGTCAAAGAAGCCAATCTGCAAGCGCAATAAAACCAAAAAAACGCTCCTGCCCGCCTGCTACGGGTTTACCAGCCCGATGCCACCGAACCTGTGGCGTCGGGCTGTTTTTTTGTCGCCGGGCCGCTCCCAAGACAAAAAGCGCCCTCTTGGGGCAGCGACCCGCGTCAGCGGCGGAGCGTGGGGGCATCACTCACTGCCAGCTGCCGATGTCGGCATCCCGGCCCTCGCCGCCGGGCTTGCCGTCGGCACCGAAGGACAGCACGTCCACCTC
>JBAYOI010000213.1:0-4753 GCA_041678365.1 Pigmentiphaga sp.
GCTTTCACCGCTGCTGCACGTGATCCCGATGCAATTGCTTGCCTACCATACGGCGTGCGCACGCGGAACTGACGTTGATAAACCTCGCAACTTGGCCAAAAGCGTCACGGTGGAATAGCGTAAGCTGAGCAGTGTTCTCTTTTGCGCCATGAGGTTCACATGCTCTACGCCCTGAAAGACGTCGCCGTTTTTTTCAATGCGGAGCCTGAAGGCCTGCACGCTCTGGAAGCGGCGGCCAAACTGGCAGGCAAGCATCAAGCACTACTGATCGGCATTTGCGTCCTGGCGGCGGACAGGCGGCGCACCCATGACGCCTACGCGCGCGGCAGCGCGCTCAAAGACGTGATTGAGCAAAGGAAGAACGCGTCAATGGCCAGCGTCCTGCAGGCGGGCAAGGCGCTCCAGCAGGTTGCGCAACGCCATGACCTGGATGTTGAGTTCCGCGTCATTCCCTACACGGAAAGCCACCAAGACCTGTCCATGCACTCCTTGCACAGCGATCTGCTGGTTGTGCACAAGCAGCTGCCCGATGGCTTGCTTGCCTGGTCCGCCGAAGCCGCCCTGAAAAGGACCGGCGTCCCGCTGCTTCTGGTGCCGCAGGACTGGCGGCACAACACCATAGGCCGTCACATTTTACTGGGCTGGAACGGCAGCCGCGAGGCGCGCCGAGCCATTGCGGACGCCATGCCCTTGCTGGTGTCCGCCGATCAGGTGGATCTGCTGATTGTTGACCCCGAACAGACCGCCCAGCTGACCAGCGAGGAACCCGGCATGGAAATGGCGGCCTACCTGGCCCGGCGCGGCGTCAAGGTCGAACTGATCCGCGTCTTGTCAGAGGGTCGCTCAATTGCGGAAACCATCTTGAACCAGGCCAGCCAGAGCGCAGCCGACCTGGTCGTGATCGGCGCTTACGGCCGCTCCAGACTCAGCGAAACGCTGTTTGGCGGCGTCACCCGCCGTCTGATTGATGGCATCAAGCAACCCTTGTTCATGTCGCATTGAGCGGGTTTTTCTCAGGCAAAGACGTCTTCGAGGCGTTGGGCGTTGAGAATCCGCAGCGTCCAACGATGCAGATCGGTCGGCTTGCCCTCCTTGATCCGGTCAGCAGCCCACGCTGGTGTCTCGCCGAACTTAGCTTGGAGCAGGGTTGCCAACATTTCAGCCAAGGCTTCCTTCCGGGCGTAATCCACCATGTCCTCGGCATCCACCAGCGCCTGTTCACGGCGCTCGGCTGCCAGGCGCAGGTCTTCGTCGGCGTAGAGCTTGTCCAATTCCTTCAGCGCGGCTTTGACAGGGGGGTGGGTAATGGTACGCATGGCAGCCTCGTCCAGGTTGTGCAACAGGCAGGCGATCCAGGCCTGCAGCGGCGCGGGCAAAGCCGTCTGCTGCTCGGCTTTTCTCAATTCGATTATATGCACTTGCAGCCCCGGGTCCAGCTGTACCGTCGGCAACACTTCGTCGCGCAGCGTGAAGCGCCAGCAGGCCTTGTCAGGGTGTTGATCGAACAGGTCGTGCACCAGCAGGTTGATGCCGATGGCGGGTTTCAGCAGGCGATAGTCCTGACCCGATTGCAGTTGACTGGCCAGGGTGCGCGCCACACCGTAGATATTGCGCTGCGGCCAATGCAGGAACCGCTGCAACTGCATTTCAATGCCGAGCCGCTGGCCGTTGGCATCTTCGGCCAGGATGTCCAGCACGATGTTCTTGCTTGCCAGGTCCGCGGGCAAGATCGTCGGGTTCAGAATGCGCCGGACCGTGATGGGCGGCGCGGGGTGCAGCACCGCGTTGATCAGGTCCGTCAGCAAGGGCAACTGGGAACTGAACAAGACTTTGAACACCAGATCGTTGCATAGCGATAAGCGGCGGATCGGGGTGTCCGGATCGCCGCTCGGCGAAGAAAGAGGAGGTGAGAATTGCATGTCTGCCAGCCAAGGGGGGTCAAACAGGCAATCTAGAGGAGGCAAACAAGAAAGACCATTAGACAAAAAGAGCTGGCTGGATAAAAAGCGCCTACCCACTGACCTGGTAGGCGCCTGTAAAAACGCTGACGCGTCGGGCGCCGCCCCCGCGTCAGCGCATCATCTGATGCGCTCAATTATCCAACTTGACCCCCGCACTGCGAATCAGCTCGCCCAGCTCCGTGGTTTGCTGCTGAATATAGCGGTTGAAGTCCGCTGGCGGCAGCAAGCTCGGCTCGGCGCCCAGGGCTGCGTAACGCTTTTTGACCGCCTCGGTTTGCACCGCCTGGTTCACCGCCGCATACAGCTTGTCCACAACGTCGGGAGGCGTCTTGCCCGGTGCAAGCAAGGCAATCCAGAAGTTGAAATCCGATCCGGCCACTCCCGCTTCCACCGTGGTGGGTGTATCCGGCAGAAGCTGCGAGCGTTTTTCGCTGCCCACCGCCAAGGCCCGCAAGTTTCCACTCTGAATCTGCGGCAGGACCGAAACAATCGGCGCAAACATGAAGTCAACCTCGTTGGCAATGGTTTGCGTCACGGCGGGCGGCGTGCCATTGAACGGAATGTGCACCGCTTCAATGCCCGCCTTGGACGCGAACTTTTCAGCGTTGATATGCGTGGCGCTACCGGCGCCCGCCGAGGCAAAGTTCAGCTTGCCCGGCTGCTTCTTGGCTTGCGCAACAAGGTCGGGCACGCTTTTATAGTTGGACGCGCTTGCCGTGATCAGGACGTTGGGCAAACTGGCCAGCGTTGTCACGCCGGTAAAGTCCGTCAGGGTGTCATAGGGCAGCTTGTTATAGAGCGCCGGGTTGGCTGCATGCGCATTCGAATTGACCAGCAGCGTATAGCCGTCCGGCGCCGCTTTGGCCACCAGACTCGAACCCACGGTTCCCCCCGCGCCCGGCCGATTCTCAACAATCACCGATTGCCCGAGATATTGGGACATCTGTTCACCCAGGACGCGGGCAATCACATCGGTTGCACTACCCGGTGAGAAGGGCACCACCAGCGTGATCGGCTTGGTGGGATAAGCGAAGGCCGGGCTCGTCAACAACAGGCCGCCAATGGCAAAAGGAAGGGCGGCAAACCGTACTATCCGTGCTGCGTTTTTCATTGCTGTCTCCTGACTGTTTGATGGGGCAACTTCCGGACTGCGTTACTCCTTTTGCATATAGGGCATGGCCAATAAGATCAATGCTGTTTGCGCGCTACGGTTGTGAAGCGCTCTTTGCTCTCCGGGCGCCAGGCGGCAAGAATCATATTGCTTCAAGATGACCTCGCCTTCAGGCGTTTCAACGGCAAGCTCTCCCTCCAGCACAAGGTAATGTTTTTCCATCGGGGATGCCGCTAAAGACGTGCCCCCGCCCGGCTGGATCCTCGACACGCCCAGCCACAAGGTATCGGACGGACCCGCCTCATGCCCTTGCAGGCGCAAGCAGGTCATGCCGTCATGGTCGGGCGGAAAATACTCGACCGCATCCAGGAAGCGCGTCAGATTCATGGGCGCACCACCACCCGCTCCGTTGCGCCAGTCAACACTTCGCGGTAGGCCTGAAGCGCTTCCGAAAGCGGGAAAACATGGTCCTCATGAACCGGGAAAGGACGCAGGGAGCTATCCTCGAACCCCGGAGCCAGCTCATCCAGAATCTCCGCGCCCGCCCGGCTGTCCATATCCAGGGTGTCAATCCCGACGTAGGTATGCTGCCCCCGGTAAAAAGTGAAGATATTGAAGGGAACCGCCCGATCAATGGTTGAAATGAAAATTTGCCGCCCCCGGAGGGCCAGCGCCTGGTTTGCCTGCTCAAAGTACGGGCTGCCCACGGTGTTGTAGACAATGTCCGCTCCATGGCCGCCGGTCTGCGCGCGCACGTAGGCGGCAATCTCCGGCTGCGTGCCGGGGTTGATGACGTCAACGGTCGAGCTTGCATGGCCCTTGAACACGCCGCTGCGCTCCACCCCGAACACCCTGGCGCCCGCACGGGTGGCCAGTTGAATGGCGGCCTGCCCCACTTTCCCATTGGCGCCGCACACCAGCACGACCTCTCCGGGACGCGGCATGCCCGCCCGCCTGAATCCTTCATAGGCGGTAATGAAGGGCACGCCCACCGCGCTGGCCTCAAGCATGGAAATAGCGCGCGGCTTCTCCCTGACACTGGCGGCATCCACCACCAGGTACTTGGCATGCGTCCCGTCGCGGCGAATGCCGAGCTCACCGCCGCTGCCCCAGACTTCCTTGCCCAGCAAAGTTGCCGGGCCATCGATCACAACCCCCGCATAGTCCCGGCCAGGCGTGCGCGGCCAGACGGCATGCGGCATGGCGCCCAGCGCTGCCTTGACATCGCTGGGGTTGACCCCGGCGCCATGCACCTCGATCACGCATTGCCCCGCCGCAGCCGACGCCTTCCCCATGCTTGATAAATCAAGAACTAATTCATCAATGCTGGATGCTTTTTCTTTTACCCGAATGGCGCTCATGCCCTTTCCTCCGTGAAGTCTCGTGCTGAAGAACGCCGACCGTATCGGCCGACGCTTCTCCGCCACAATACGGGGGCACCTGCGGTGCCGTATTTAAAAGTTGCCTCGCTTGACCTCGCCCTGAAGGGCGAGGCTGGCGCATAGGCGCGTGGTCAAGCCGAACCAAGATGACGGCCCCCATCAACCTGGATGGTGGTGCCGGTGGCAAAGGCCAGTGTGGTGGCGCAGGCTTCAATCGCCGCGGCAATATCGTCCGGGGAGCCGATGCGCTTGAGCGGTGTGGTTCGGGCCTGCTGCTCATTCCAGGCCTGGTCACGGCC
>JBAYOI010000214.1:0-4752 GCA_041678365.1 Pigmentiphaga sp.
AGAGGCAACGATGCAGAACAAGCGTTTGCGTGATGGGGGCGCGGCGCGGAGAGTATAGTTTCACTGTGCTGTCAGGCACGGTTGAAGAACAACAAGGAGCAAATAGTGTGGTGGAAAGCTGCTGTCGCCGTGGCCGCCGGTTCAATGGCGGGCGGGTTGTTGCGTTGGGCGCTGAGCGTCAAACTGAATGGTCTCTTGCCCTCTCTGCCGCCCGGCACCCTGGTGTCGAACTGGGTGGCTGCCTATATTGCCGGGCTGGGCGTGGCGCTGTTCACCCAGATAAGCGGCTTGTCGCCTGAGCTCCGTTTATTGCTGATTACCGGTTTTTGCGGCGGCTTGTCCACGTTCTCGACCTTTTCCGTTGAGATCGTCGGTTTGATGGAGCGCGGTGCCTATGCCTGGGCGCTGGGCAGCATCTTCGCCCATTTGTTCGGTTCCTTATTGATGACGGCCGCGGGCATTGCCACGTTCTTCTGGCTGCGGGGCACCTGAGGGTTCAGCGGAACTGGACTTGCAGCTGACTCAGGCCGCCCGCTTGACGCCGGACCCGGATCTGGGTGCCGATGCGCTCGGTCATTTCCTGGACATGGGTGATGACGCCCACTTTCCGGCCAGAGGACTGCAAACGGTCCAGCGCGTCCATGGCCAGGTTCAAGGCCTCGGCGTCAAGGCTGCCAAACCCCTCGTCAATGAATAGCGTTTCAACGCGTACCCGGTGCGAGGACAGCGAGGCCAGCCCCAAGGCCAGGCTCAAGGAAAGCAGGAAGGACTCGCCGCCGGACAGGCTGTGGACCGAGCGGCGTTCCTCGCCCATTTCCTGATCGATCACCATCAGGCCCAGGCTGTTGGGGTTGCGGATCAGGCGGTAGCGCCGGGAGAGCTGATCCAGATGCTGATTGGCATGGGACAGCAAAATATCCAGCGTGAGCTGCTGGGCAAAATTCCTGAATTTCTTGCCATCGGCCGAGCCGATCAAGTCCGCCAGTTGATTCCAGACGCGGCTTTGTTCCGCCTGCTCCACAATGCGGGTTTGCAGTTCGGCCGAGGCCTGCTGGCGCTGTTGATCGGCGGCGCGTTGAGAGCGGACCTCGATCAGGGCGTCATGGGTGGCGGTGTAGTCCGCCTGCACGCTGGCGTATTGGCTTTGCAGGGCGCTTGGATCCAAGGTCGGCGCGTCGTGTTCCAGATGGGCGCTCACATTGCGTTGCTGGGTTTCCAGGCTTGCCTGACTGCGTTGCCAGGCGTGCTCAAGCGTCTGCAAGGCTTGCTGCTCTTGCGCAACGGCTGCCGGTGGGGTCTGCAATAGCCCGCTCAACGCGTCCCGGTCCCAGGACCAGGATGGCATGCGCTGCCGCTGGTCGCGCAGCCAATCCTGCAGCGCGCGCAGACTTTGCGCTTGTTCTGCTTGCAGCGCCGCGTGGGCTTGCTGACTGTGCTCCCGTGAAGCCGTCAGGCTCGTGTGCTTTCGCTCGATCTCTTGCAAGGCCCGCAGCGCTTGCTGCTGTTGAGCCAGTGCGTCCTCCTGCGCGGCTTGCAAGGCTTGCCTGACAAGCTCGACGCTGCGTCCGCTAAACAGCTGCTGGCGCTTGGCTTGCGTATCAAGAAGGGCTTGTTGGAGCGGAAGCAGGCGCTGCCGCCACTGTTGGTGCTGTTGCTCAAGGTCCGGCAGTTGCTGGCGCAGGGCCTGGAGGTGGGCGTCCAGCTTGGCGGCTTCCGACTGCTGCTGTTCGGCTTCGTTCTGATCCTGTTGCCATTGGCGGGCTTGCGCGTCAAGGCGGGCAATCCGTGTTTCGGGCTCGCTCAGGAAAGCAGCGCGCCAGTCCGGCTGAGCCTGAAAAGCCGGGTCGCACTCGCGCAAGCTGGTGTTGAGCTGTTGCTGCCAGGTGGCGGCTTCGTCAAGATGGCGTTGGCGGGTCTGTTCATGTTGTTGAAGTGCATCCCGTTGTTCTTGAAGGACAAGCCGACTTGACTCCGCCTGTTGGCGCAAGGTGTCAACCTGGGTGCGCGCTGCTTCGTCGGCCTGCTGGGCCGCTTGATGGGCAGTGAGGCTTTGTTCCAGTGCTTGCAGGGTCTGTTCAGCTTCATCCAGGGCCTGGTTGAGCGTCTGGGCCGGATCGGGGACGGCTTGGTCCGGGAACAAGGTCTGGCAGGCCTGTTGCACGTGCTGCGCGAGGGTGTCGAGCTGCTCGGCAAGGGCCGCCCGTTCGGAGTCGATGCTTGCGCCTTGGGTCTTGAGCGCCGCAAGGCGTTCGCCTTGTTTGGCCTGCTGAGTTTGCGCCTGCATCCACGCGGCTTGCTCCTGCTTCCAATTCGCTTCCAGCGGGGCGAGCCAGGCGTGGTTGGCCCCGCTGTCCTGCGCATAGGGATGATCGCAAGCGCCGCAGACGGGGCAGGGCTGGTCGGCTTGCAACTGTTTGCGGAAATCTTCCGCCTGCTGCGAGGCGGCCAGGCGAGCCAGCTGATAAGCCTGTTCGGCACTGCGGGCGGCGGTTTCCAGGCGAATGTTCTGCGCTTGGCTGGCTGCCAGCGCGTCGGCCAGACTGCGCTGCTGGGTGTGTAGCTCGCTGAGTCGGGCTTGTTGCCGCGTCAACTGGACTTGCAGGGCCTGGCCCTGTTCCTGGTGTTGCCGCGCTTGCAGGAGTTGGTCGCGCCGACGGCGCCAATGCTGCTGTTCGGTGTGCAGCTGGCTGGGCTGGTAGGCCTGGGCGGCTGCCTGGGTCTGCGCGCGCTTGGCCTCGGCTTCACGCACGGTGAGCTGATGCCGGGCATAGTCCTGTTCATGTTGCGCCACGGTTTGCACCAGGCGCTGAATGGCTGCCGCCAAGTGTTCCGCTGCTTGCTGCGCCGCCTGCCGCAATTGTTCGAAGCGCTGGGCTTGCCGCAGGCGCTGTAGCCAGTTCGGCCAGTGTTTGAAGGTGTTTTCCCAAGCCTGGAACGGGGCCAGACGCGTCTGGATCTCGTGTGCGGCACCAAGCAGGCGCGCCTGTTCCCGCTGATGTTCATCCTGTTGTTGCAGGGCGTTTTCCCAGCGCGCCGCGGCGGCCTGAAGGTGTTGCTGCTCGTCATCAAGCTGGTTTTGCAGCCGGGCGAGCGTCTGATCCAGCGTTTGTGCCTGCTCCAGGCGGGGCGTTTGTTCGCGCAGGTGCTGCTCGCTGGCGATCCGCTGCGCCTCCGCCGTGTTGAAGTTGGCCTGGGCCGTGGCCAGCGCGGCCATG
The DNA here is from genome assembly GCA_041678365.1 of Pigmentiphaga sp. Classification (GTDB taxonomy): domain Bacteria; phylum Pseudomonadota; class Gammaproteobacteria; order Burkholderiales; family Burkholderiaceae_B; genus Pigmentiphaga. The sequence continues at coordinate 3,216 of JBAYOI010000214.1, forward strand.
CTACGGGCATGCCGAGTATCCAGCTCCGCCTGTTGCCGCTCAAGGTGGGCCAGGCTTTGCTCATGCCGTTCCAGCAGGGCCAGCAGCGGCCGGGCCGCATTGGCGGCGTCAAGTTGGCGTAACCGTTCACGGCGATCCGCCGCCGCCTCCCAGTCCTGCTGGTGCTGGCGGGCGGCGGCTTGCGCGGCGGCCGCGGCCTGCTCCAGTTCCTGGCGGCGGTTGAACCAGCGCAACTGGCGTTCCAGCCCTTGCTGCTGTTGTTGGCACGCAGCCAACTGGGCCTCCAGTGCTTCCTGCCGTTGCGCCAGCGCTTGCTGTTCCTCCGGCGTCAGGCCTTGCAGGTGTTCCCACTGATTTTGCAATTGCTCGGCCTGGTTTTTCTCTTCCTTCATCCGCTGATAGGCCAGTTGGGAGAGTTCGCTGAACTCCTGGGTGCCCGTCAGGGTTTGCAAGAGCGAAGCGCGCTCGTCGTCCGCGGCGCGAAGGAAGCTGGCGAAATCGTTCTGGGCCAGCAGCACGGAACGGGTGAATTGTTCGAAGTTCAGGCCGATGGCGGCTTCGATGCGTTTCAGCGTTTCGGTCTTGCGATGATCGCCGAGCGCCTGGCCGCCGGGCAGCGTGCAGAACAGCATCTCGGTGGCCTGCAATTTACCGCTTGGCCGATTGCGGGCGCGCCGGACATTCCAGCGGGCGCGGTAACGCTGTTGATCATTGCCAATGAAGTCCACTTCGGCATGGCCCTCACTGGCGCCGCGCCGCAGGATGGAGCGCGGGTCGTTCGGGCTCAGGCCGTGCTCGCCCACGTCAGGCACCGATTCGCTACGGCTGGCATTGGCCAGGTTCAGGCGCGGCGTCTGTTCATAGAGCGCCAGGCACAAGGCGTCCAGCAAGGTGCTTTTGCCCGCGCCGGTCGGTCCGGTGATGGCGAACAAGCCTGCCGAAGCCAGCGGCTCCTGAAGAAAATCCACCTCAAAATCGCCCGCCAGCGAGGCGAGGTTGCGCCCCCGAATGGCCAGGATCTTCATGCCGAATCCTTGTGCGACAGTTGCAGGACCAGGCTGTTGAAGGCATTCAGCAGCGGTTCCGGCACGGTTTCCCCATAGTGGTGCTGATAGAGCCGCTCGAAGAAGTCCTGCGGTTGCAGCGCAACCAGATCGTCCAGCGAATGGTGGAGGGGGGCGGCGAACAGGTCGGTTTGCTGGTAACTGACCTCGATGCGGGCCAGCCGGACGGGCTTGCCGCTGAGCGCCTGCTCGATCTGTTGACGCAAATGCGGCTCCGGCTCGGTCAACAGCACGCGGACCAGCAGATACGGCCATTGCTCGGGCGCTAGCGCGCTGGGTTGCAGGCTTTCCAGTTGGCGCAGGACGTCGGCCAGGGGCGCGGCCTGGCTGGGCAGGCGCAGCAGCTCAACGTGGCGCGGCACGGCAAGGGTGTCGATGGATTTGACGTTGGCGCCGTCGAGCTCGATGCAGACCACCTGATGCGGATAATGGGTTTCGGCAAACGACAGCGGCAGCGGGCTGCCGCTATAGCG
>JBAYOI010000215.1:0-4710 GCA_041678365.1 Pigmentiphaga sp.
CTGGCTCGCCACCACCACGCGATAGCTGACCGCCCGTTCCGCATCGGACACGGCGGCTGCCGACGCCTCATTGGGAAGCGCCGCGGGCCGCTGGGACAGCAGCCAGGCATAGGCGGCCAGAAGCATCGCCAGGATCACCAGCCCCACGGCTGCAATTCGCGTCAAACTTGTCATCTCACCTCACCTTTATCCAGGCGCTCATCAATCAATACGACAGATCCGGGCTCAGCTGGACGGTTGTCCGCCCTTCCAGCGCGTTGACCAGCCAACCCGCTGAATGGCCGGTTACCCGCGACATCCAGGCATTGAGCGGCACGACCGCGGGCACCATCGGGTACTGCCCGTAGTCGGGATAGGCCACCACAATATCCACGCACAGCGACGCCGGATCATAGGAACAGGGTTCCGCCCCCTGCACCGTGCACGCCAGGGGCGGCAGACCGCGCTCGTCCCGCCAGGCATTCAGCACACTTGCCGCGCTATGCACGACCGCGCACACATCGGTTTCACCATTCATTCGCCCGCGTTGCTGGCTCGTCATCAGCGCCAGCCCGCCTTCATTCGCAGCGCGGGTCAACGACTGCTTGACCAGGAAAATCGCGCCAAAATTGAGTACGCCGAACAAGAGGAACAGGGCCAGCACCGCAATGAAGCTGAACTCGAGGGCGGCAATGCCTGACATCATCCGTGCGCCATGCCGCTGCTTCATCCCGCCCCTCCCGCCCCGAGCAGAATCGGGTCTGGCAAGGTCACCGAGGCGGCATCGGTCAACAGCGTCGGCGTCAGCAGATGCAAACCCGGCAGGTTCGGAATCAGCGGTTGATCACGATAGGAATAGCGCAGCGTCAAGGTCATGACCTGACACGCCCAATCAGCCGGGCAACTGGCGCTCAGCGCCACCTCGCATTGCGGCGCGCGTGCTTCAGGGAACAAATAAGACGCGCGTTGGAGCGCCACCTGGCAAGCATGTTCCATCCTGCCCGCCAACGCCGCTTCGGCACTGGCGTTCTGTTGCCCTGTATGGAAATAACGCAGGGCGGCCCGAGCGCCATCCGCCGCCGCCAGCGACAAGGTCTGCTTGGCAACGAACACCATGGCAAAGCTCAGCACCGCATAGAACATCAGGAAAAACACCGGGAAAACCAACGCAAACTCCAGCGCGTAGACGCCGTTCTGCTTGTTGCGCCCGGATGTGTTCCTGAACCGAAGCCTTGCCTTTTGTTTACGTATATCCATCACAATTTCAAGCAAGCGCCCCTCCTTCCTGCCACTCAAGCGTTCATGACGACCCAGATCAACGCCGCGAAGGCCATATACGCGGCATAAGGCTGGCCGTTGCGTATCCGGACGGGCGCTGCCTCAAGCGACGGCTTCGCCACGCGCCGTTTTACCCAGATCAACGGCACACCTGGCCACTGTGCACTCAAGGCCTGGATGACCGTATGCGCGGCCAGCATCAGGCTGGCTACCACGAACACGAACAACATCGGCGCTGCCGAGGCAAACCAGAACCCCAGCAGCGAGAAGAACTTAACATCGGCGGCGCCCATGGCCCGGAACATATACAGGGGCAAAAAGGCGAGGAAACAGACCAATGCCGCCCCCAGTGCCGACGTCCAGTTTTCCGCAAAAACGGGATCGGTAGGCATGGACAGTCAAGATATTGCGCCGATAATAAATCCCGAAACGATAATCCTATTTGAAACTCGACGGCGGATTATATCTGTATAAGCCGCCGTCAAGCATACAATGAAAAACGAAAATACTTTTAATAATAAACACCCCTCAAAAAAAAGCATTCTCCTTATTATTCTGGAGAGGAAACGGTTGTCGCAGCGCCCCTAATAGCACCGATGATGTCATCGTAAAAATCCTTCAACCCTGTACGGAATCCGCTAAAAACAAAAATAATCGCCCCCGCAATCAGCGCAGCTATCAGCCCGTACTCAACCGCCGTGGCACCCTCTTCATTGCGCAGGAACTCTTTGATTGCTTCCATCACACTCTCCTTGATGACTGGCTAAACCCTCAATGGAGACAAGTCTTGTAACAATTTCTGTAACATTCAAACTTCTCTCCGACGAATGCATCTTGCCCCTGCTCATCACGAGTAAAAATCGGATTTTTGTGACTAAATGCATCAATTTTGTTTCAGATGGAGGGATGGCTCCTATCCCATGAACAAACGTTTATAGTAATAAGCAATAACCCCTAAAAACATGCGTTTCCGCTTCATCAAGCCGAGGGGAAACCCTTACCAACTTCTTGTGACATCCATCTGCCCCTCCTTACAACAAGCCTTAAAAATCAATCACTTATCAACCTTTATAGGAATTTACTCAAAAATAAAAGAATTAATTTCGCCATTATTCAAAAACCTATGTAATGAAATGTAATTTTTATAATCATTAATGAAGACAACCCCTTGAATCGGCCGCTTTCCGTTTCCGCAATGCCTATATATTGAACTCATCAATGACTCATTAACTGCTGATCGCCGCCGCCAACAATGATTATGAAAAGAGCCTGCTTACCCTTCCTGGTGTTAGCTGCCTTCCCCTTTTATTCTGCCGCGCAAACGCCCCCGGCCATTAATCCGATTCCCGGCAACCCGGTTGATACGATCACGCCCAGGCCCGTCCCCTCAGCGCCGCCGCCAATCCCGATTGCGGCGCCGCCCACGCCGCGTGACCAGGCCTTGAAGCACCTGCTCTCGCATACCTTGACCCCCCGCGTGTTCGATGTCAGCGGCGTGACGGCCGTCCCCTTTGAGGACGTGATCGCCATTCTTGAACCCTTGGCGGGACGCGCAATGACGCTGGGCGCATTGATTGATGAGGTCAACCGCATTACGGCGCTCTACCAGCAGCGCGGCTTCCTGCTGTCTTTCGCCTTGATTCAGGCTCAGGACTTCAAGGATGGCCTGATCAAGGTCACGGTGGTTGAAGGGCACGTCGGGCAAACGCTGCTGCAGGGGCAACCCGGCCCGATAGCCAAGCAGATTCGCGCCTATACCCGCCATATTGAAGCGGAAAAACCGTTGACCAAAGCCACGCTGGAACGCTACTTGAACCTGATCTCCAACACGTATGGCGTCACCGTCCAGCCCACGCTGGCCATGCCAAAGCGGGAGGATGGCGCAGCGGAACTGGCGCTCAACATCAGCCGCAAGCCCGTCGCGCTTGAAGGCGGCATCAGCAACCTGGGCACCAGCACGCATGGCATGCTGACCGCGCGGACCCAAAGCCTGACTGCGCTGGCGGAACAAGTCCAGGTGTCGGTGGCCGTACCGCGCGGCAGCGAGAAACTGCACTATGCCGCAGCATCAGCCGCTGTGCCCCTCAACAGCCACGGACTGGAAATCAAGCTTGACGGTTTCCATTACGATGCGCATCCCCGGTCCACCTACCTGGATGCGCTGGGCATTGATCGCCAAGTCCGCAATCAGCGGATTGGACTGAGTCTGAGCTATCCCTTTTTGCTCAGCAACCAACAACGCTTGGCCGGCACGCTGGGCATCTACGGCTTGAACAGCCGCGATCGCTACACCGGCCGCCAGACCGGCCTGAGTATTGGCTCGGACACCACGCTGCGCGTTGCGAAAGCCGAGCTCAGCTATAGCCGCAGCCAGCAGCGATGGACACAGCGCTGGACAGGCTTCGCCCACGCTGGCATTGACGGCCTCGGCGCGAAACAAAGCACCCGGGGCCTGAGCGAGAGCGACTTGGACTTCTACCGTCTGGGGCTCAGTACGCAACATAGCGTTTTGCTACCTCAACAATTCGGCTTGAGCCTGTCTGCTCTGCTTCAATACAGTCCGCATCAATTGGCCAGCGCCGAACAAGTCACCTTCGGCTCTCAACGCTTTGGCCTGGGCTACCCGGCGGGTGAGCTGGGCGGCGACAAAGGATGGGGCCTCTCCGCTGAGTTGAACCGCAAGCTATTCATCTCCACCGGCTGGCTGCAAGTGCTGCAACCCTACCTCACGCTCGACCATGCCCGCATCGGCTTGAACCGTGCCAACACCGGACTGCTCAAACGGCAAATCAGTTCAGCGGCATTGGGACTGCGCTTCAGCGATCAAAAACACTACGCGCTTGACATCAACGTTGCCAAGCCCATAGGTCCGGCCCCGAACGAAAAACCGGACCGCCCTTGGCGTCTCAACGCGAGCTACTCCTTCAAGTTCGATTGAAGAAACCAGGGAAACGTTACGTAACACGACCGCGGTGCTACGTAACACCCGTCGGATTCGCCTGTCTTTTCCACGATTAACCGGCGTGACCACCAAGACTTTCTTTTAGCGGGGAATGTCTTTTTTTTAAGAATTTCCCTGATTCAACAAGGATTTACAGCGTCGTCCTTAAAGCGTCGGCCCGGTTTTCCTTGTCTTTTTTAAAGATGGCACGGTTGTTGCTCTGAGAGAAGCAATCGCTTTTTTCAAATGACACAAACAACCCTGGGAGATCGTCATGAAAACCTCAAAACCTGTATTCAAACCTCGTTTATTGGTGGCGAGCCTGTTCCTTGCTTTTACCAGCCTGACGGTCGGGTGTTCCGGGTCCGGCTATTTGAACGAAGACCTCGGTGGCGACAACGGCAACCCAACCGTACCGGGTGACAACGATGGCGGCAACAACGGCGGCAACAACGGCGGCAACAACGGTGGCAACAACGGTGGCAACAACGGTGGCAACAACGGTGGCAACA
>JBAYOI010000216.1:0-4600 GCA_041678365.1 Pigmentiphaga sp.
AACTGGAAGGACGGCGATGACTGCATCATTTTGCCGAGCTTGAAAGATCCTCAGGTGCTGGCCGAGAAGTTCCCGAAAGGCTACACGGAGTTGCGTCCCTATCTGCGCGTCACGCCCCAGCCGAACAAGAACTAAGCATCGCCCCGCTGGATCACGGAGCCTCGTTGATTGGGGCTCTTTCTTTTTCGCTTTTCTTGCCTTTCGTTTAAAGGTTGTTTTATGAGCATCGAAGTTCAGCACTTGAGCAAGCGCTTCGGGTCTTTCCAGGCCTTGAACGATATCTCCTTGCGTATCGATTCAGGCGAGCTGGTGGCTTTGCTGGGGCCGTCCGGCTGCGGCAAGACCACCTTGCTGCGCATTATCGCCGGTCTGGAAACGCCGGACAGCGGCCAAGTGCTGTTCTCCGGAGAAAATGCCACCGGCGTGCACGTGCGTGAGCGGCAAGTCGGTTTCGTTTTCCAGCATTACGCCTTGTTCCGGCATATGAGCGTCTTTGAGAACGTTGCCTTCGGCCTGCGCGTCCGGCCGCGTTCGCAACGCCCCTCGGACGAGGAAATCAAGGAGCGGGTCTACCGTCTGCTCAAACTGGTCCAGCTGGATTGGCTGGCGGACCGGTACCCGTCCCAGCTGTCGGGCGGACAGCGGCAGCGGATCGCGCTGGCCCGCGCGCTGGCGGTTGAACCGAAAGTGCTGCTGCTTGACGAACCTTTCGGCGCGCTGGATGCCAAGGTGCGCAAAGAGTTGCGCCGCTGGCTGCGCCGTCTGCATGATGACTTGAACGTTGCCAGTGTCTTCGTGACGCATGACCAGGAAGAAGCGCTGGAAGTGGCTGACCGCGTGGTGTTGATGAATAAAGGGAATATTGAACAGGTCGGCACGCCGCAAGAGGTCTGGGAGCATCCCGCCACGCCATTCGTCTATGGCTTCCTCGGAGACGTGAACCAGTTCAATGGCGAAGTGGCGCAAGGGGTCTTGCAGCTGGACGGCTTTACGCTGCCCGCCGCGGCGCTGGAGAGCCGGGTTGCCGCCACCGCGTATGTGCGGCCGCATGAGTTCAGCGTTGAGCGTCAGCCGCAGTCTGATTCCAGCCTGGCGGCGCGTTTTTCCCGGGTGTACCTGTCCGGGCCAAGCGCCTATCTGGAATTCATTGCTGAGGGGAATGCGGAGAAAAGCATCGAGGTTGAGATTCCCGCCGCCGCGTTCCAGGCGCTCGCCCCGAGGGAAGAGGAGTTGCTGTATCTGACCCCGACCCGCGTCCAGGTCTTTCCGCAGGCTTCCGCTGCCTGAGTGGGACCGCTGTTTTAGCGGGAGTGGGCTTTGCCCCGTGGGCCGCGGCGGGACGGTTCTTGAGCCGATCCCGCTGCTACGGCTTGGCGTCCCGTCCAGGGTGGCGGGGCCCCTCCGGACGGCGCCACAGCCAGATGGCCACCGTCGCCATGATGGCCCAGAGGGCGCCCACCAAATACCAATTGGTGTGCGCCCAGGCCAGAATCCCGCCGCCCAGCGCCATCATCACGGTGGCGCTCCATTTGGCGCGGCGTGACACCGCACCGTGTGTGCGCCAGTTTTTCAGATTGGGCCCGAACCAGCGGTGGTTTTCTATCCAGAACAGCAGTTTTGGTGAACTGCGCGAGGCAAACCAGGCGGCCAGAATGATGAAAATCGTGGTGGGCAGGCCGGGAATGAAAATCCCGACGATGCCAAGGCCGAGGCTGAGCAACGCCAGCAGGAAGAAAACCAGCTTCATGCGCCGTCCTTCGGCGCTTCGGCCATCCACTTGCTGAACGAACGCTTCGGCATGGCCCGGGTGATCCACCACTTCCGCTGCACGTAATCCCATTGCGCGCCCAGCGCTTTGACCTGCTCCTTGTCCGCGTAGGGCACCTCCAGATAAATCCGGTCGGGCCGGTCATTGACCACCTGCACGCGCTCGGCCTGGCGCGCGGCGTCCAGATTCATCGCCTGCAAATAGGGATGCGCCGTGCCGAGCGGGGTCAGAACCAGAAAGTGCTGCTTGGCCCGCGTCAGGGCCACATAGAACAGCCGTCTTTCCTCGGCCGGATCCTGATGCGAACGAGGGAATTCTCCCGGCGCCAGGTTGGGCACGATGACCGTATCCCACTCCTTGCCCTTGGCTTCATGGCAGGTGGCCAGGGTCAGCGCCTGTTCGCGACGGCCAGCCTGTAGGCTGCGCTGGCGCTGTGTGGCCAATTGCTGCAGGAAGGCATCGATGCCGAGTTCGCTTTGCACCGCGCTGCGGATGAAGCCGCGAATGGTGTCTTCAACGGCGCGCGCATCATCCTGATGCACCAGCAGGCGCCGGGTGATGCGGGCCAGATCCAGCTCGCGCGCGGCTGTTTCCAGGACCTGGCCCGCGCTCCAATCTTGCGCTTGCTCGATCAGCGTGTCGCAGGTCTGCTTGAACTGATGCCGCCAGCGCCGCCGGGCAGGCGTCAGTGAGTGGCTGGGATCGATGCGAGCCAGCCAGCCGGCGTAGAAGGTCTGGATAATGGTTGGATCTTCGCGGATGAAGCGCTCGACCGATAGCCAGTCTTGTTCCGTATGCTGTAGGCCCGCATAGTCGCCCAACGCGCGCAGCATCCCGCGGATTTCATCGCGGTCGGTCACCGGGCTCATGCGGCCGAGCACGATGTGCAGTATGCCGCGCAGCATCAGGATCTCGCGGCGCTCGAAATAGCTTTGCAGCCCCGCGCAGCGGTAGGGAAGGTCGTGCTCGATCAGCGCGTTCTCAATGGCAATGCTCTGATGCGGTGAGCGCAGCAGCACGGCGGCGGCTTGCAGGCCCGCCTTGGGCAGCAGGTCGGGGGACAGCAGTTTGCGCACCAGCAATTGGGCGCAGGCATCCGGCGTCTGGGTAGAGTAGGACGCGTAGCTGACTTGCCCGAGGTTATCGCTGGAAGACAGGAAACGCTGGCCGCTGAGCGCTTCGGCACAGGCGCTCAGCATCGGCCCGCAGCGAAACGAGGTGCTGAGCGTTGGGGTTTGCGTGTCCGGGTAGGCCTGCAGGAAGCGTTCTCCCATCAGGCGGGGATCCGCGCCGGACTGGCTGTGTACTACTTGCTCCCGGTCGCCGGCCGCGATCAGGCGGGTCTCGGCGCGGCGAAGCCGCTGCAAAAGCTCAAGATGGCAGGCGCTGGCGTCATGCCATTCGTCGGCCACGATCAAGCGGTAGGCGGGCAGGGGCAGCAGGTCAGGCCAGTGCCGCAACAGCTCCAGCGCATCATGGACCGAATCCATTCCCCATTGAAAACGGATGTCGTCCAGCTCCGGTTTGCGCGCGCGTTCAACCCGGCGGAGCACGGCAATCAAGCCGCGAGGCAGATCCAGCCAATCCGCCAGCTCGGCATCGGATAGCTCATCGAAATCGCGGAATTGCAGCGTGCCTTTGAGCTTATTGCCCTGCCGCAACAGAATTTCCGCATGCAGGTTCGTGCAGTCGAAGCCGTAATCGGGATCACTGCCCGGCAGTCCGGCGGTTTGTTCTATGGCGTCGAACAGGATCGGGCGCAAGGCATCGCTTTCCGCTTGCGGCTGCTCCACCGGGTTGATCAGCGAGTGCGCGCTCCAGTGTGCCAGCAAACTATCGGCAAACTGCCGGTAGGTCATGACTTGCACGTAGCGGGATGCCGCGGCGGTTTTCAGGCGTTGCAGAAAGACATCGCGGGCGGTGTCTGAAAAAACCAGGGCCAGAATGGCGTCCGCGGGCATGCCCTGGCGCTCGGCCTGGGCGATGCAATGTGCCAGCGTGGTGGTTTTGCCGGAACCGGCAACGGCGTGAATCAGCAGCGTGGATCCCGCATGCGTGATGATGCGTCGCTGTTCGGGAGTGAGCGTAAGCCTGGACATGGTGAAAGTGTATCCGAAGGCTTCTTGAAACGCGCTGGTGGAACGGGCGGAGGACGTTCGCTAGGCAAAAAAGCGCCCGTACAGCATTTCAACCAGCAAGGCGAGCGCGAACATGAAAATGAGCGTGCCGAACGCCAGGGTCAAGGTGGCGATGATGACCGGCGCCCAGCCTGTCTGATTGTGCTGCGCCAGGCCCGGATTGAAGCGCGCATCGAATTTCTTGTCGGACAATAAAGCGAGGACGATGGCCTCCAGATAACCGGCCGAGGCCAGCAGGACCCAGATGAAAAACGCCGGGTGCAAGTACCAGACTTTTGCGCGCAGCATCAGGCCGATCAGCAGCAGCGAACTCAGCAAGAGCACCCAGCTGTAACGGCGCTTCAGGTAGTAGTGGTGGGCGCCGGCCCAACCGAACAACGCGGCCAGCAGGCTGGCGACGGTTTTGCTGCGAAAGGCGGGCGGGGACGTGGACAGGGTAGAAGAACTCATGGCAGTCGGGCGCTGAGGCAGGTCTCGGTTGTTATCGTTTAATTGTTGAAATGCGGGGGAAGTTCGCAGAAACTTCCTTTTGAACTATACAGCCATGAAGCGAAGCGGGGCGCGCCAACGTGAACGAATAGACGATTAATCGTTTGCTGTTCTTGTGAAGCAAGCGGATTCGCGTTATAGTAGTTGGCTTTTCGTAAGTTAACCTTTTTCCAAGGATTACCAAGATGGTGGTGATTCGTATGAC
>JBAYOI010000217.1:0-4574 GCA_041678365.1 Pigmentiphaga sp.
CCCAGGATTCGTCGCATTATTATAACGAGTGAGGCCGGGGTGAGACGGGATTGACTATGCGGAGCATTAGAGGTATTGACGAAATCACCCCTCACAGAGTAAATTCTATGGTTCTGCCCCTGCAAGGGGTATTTTTATCCAGAGGTCAAACCCATGTACGCGGTCGTAAAAACCGGCGGTAAACAGTATCGTGTTTACGCTGGCGAAAAACTCAAAGTAGAACAGATACCGGCAGACATCGGGCAAGAAATCAAGCTGGAACAAGTGCTGTCAGTGGGCGAAGGCGATCAGATCCAGATCGGCGCGCCTTTCCTGACCAATGCAGTTGTTACGGCCACGGTTATCTCGCACGGTCGCCACGATAAAGTCCGTATTTTCAAGATGCGTCGTCGCAAGCACTATCAAAAGCGCCAAGGCCACCGTCAAAACTACACTGAAATCCAGATCGGCACCATTACGGCTTGATCGCTTGTCTTGGCTGCTTCAGCAAGCAAGACGCAGGCACAGGCAGCACGCAAGTAACGGTAACGAACAAGGAGTGCAATCATGGCACAGAAAAAAGGCGGCGGTTCCACACGGAACGGCCGTGACTCAGAAGCTAAACGCCTGGGCGTCAAAGCCTTCGGCGGTCAAGTCGTCTCGGCTGGCTCGATCATCGTTCGCCAGCGCGGCACGCGTTTCCACGCTGGCGTCAACGTCGGCATGGGCAAAGACCACACGCTGTACGCCCTCGAAGACGGCCGGATTTCCTTCGGTTTCAAAGGCGCACTGAAGAAACACACCGTTTCCATCGACCCGGTATAAGTACCTTTCACGCTACTGGTTTCAATCAATAGCGTGCCGTACTGGCACAGGTCGTGCAAAATTAGGTCCTGTCGCAAGGTGTGGCAGGACCTTTGCTTTTTTGGGCTGCTCCATTGCAAGACGCCAGCCTTTCTCTTTTTTGAATGAGCACTCCGCTATGAAATTCGTCGACGAAGCCACCATTGAGGTCATCGCAGGCAAAGGCGGCAATGGCGTTGCCAGTTTTCGCCGCGAAAAATTCATCCCGATGGGCGGCCCGGACGGCGGAGACGGCGGTCGAGGCGGCAGCATCCATGCCGTGGCGGACCGCAACATCAACACCCTGATCGACTACCGCTACGCCCGGCTCCATCGCGCCCGCAACGGCGAACAAGGCAGCGGCGCGGACCGCTACGGCGCCGGCGGCCCCGACATCACGCTCAAAATGCCGGTCGGCACGATGATTTTTGACGCTGACACCAACGAGCTGCTGTTCGACCTGTCCACGCATGGCCAGCAAGTCGTGCTCGCCGCGGGCGGCGGCGGCGGCCTGGGTAATCTGCATTTCAAGTCCAGCACCAATCGCGCGCCGCGCCAGTTCACGCAGGGGCGGCCTGGCGAACAGCGCAAGCTTCGGCTGGAACTGAAGGTGTTGGCCGACGTGGGCCTGCTCGGCATGCCCAATGCCGGCAAGTCCACACTGATCCGCAAGCTATCGAACGCTCGCCCGAAAGTGGCGGACTATCCGTTCACCACCCTGCACCCCAATCTGGGCGTCGTGCGCACCGACACCGAGCGCAGCTTTGTCATTGCCGACATTCCCGGCCTGATTGAAGGCGCGTCGGAAGGCGCCGGCCTGGGCCATCAGTTTCTGCGCCACCTGACGCGGACCCGGGTGCTGCTGCACCTGGTTGACGTCGCACCGCTTGATCCGAACACGGATCCCATCCACGAGGCCAAGGCCATCGTCGAAGAGCTGCGTCGCTATGACACTGACTTGTACGAGAAACCGCGTTGGCTGGTCCTGAACAAAATCGACATGGTGGATGATCCGCAAGCCCTGAAAGAGGCGTTCTGCCTGGAGTTGGGCTGGGACGGCCCGGTGTTCTGCATTTCTGCCCTGAGCGGCGAAGGCACGAAGGAGCTGGCGTACGCCGTGCAAAACTGGCTGACCGAGCAAGTCCAGGCGGAGCATGCGTTTGATGAAGACACGCGCTTTACGCGCACCGCATCGGCCGAACCGCCCAACGCCGACGACGCCCAGTCCTGAACTTTTTTGTCTTGCCCGCGCCATGAATACCTCGTCATTAATCGCCGACGCCACTCGGCTGGTCATCAAAGTAGGCTCTTCGCTCGTCACGGATGAAGGGCGCGGACTGGACCGCGCCGCGCTGTCCCACTGGGCCGCGCAGATTGCGCAACTGCGCCAGCTTGGCAAGGAAGTCGTGCTGGTATCAAGCGGCGCGATTGCCGAAGGCATGCTTCGGCTCGGGTGGCCAAGCCGCCCCACCGGGATCCCGGAACTGCAAGCCGCGGCCGCCGTGGGGCAAATGGGCCTGGCGCAAGCCTATGAGACGAGCTTTGCCCAGCACAACATCCAGACCGCGCAGATTCTGCTGACCCATGAGGACCTGGCGGACCGCAAGCGCTACCTGAATGCGCGCTCCACCTTGTTCACCTTGCTGCGCATGGGCGTGGTGCCGGTCATCAATGAAAACGACACCGTGGTCACCGACGAGATCAAGTTTGGCGATAACGATACGCTCGGGGCGCTGGTGGCCAACCTGATCGAAGCCGACGCCTTGATCATCCTGACGGATCAGCGCGGCCTGTATTCGGCGGATCCACGCAAAGATCCGCAGGCGCGCTTCATTTCCCACGCCCAGGCGGGCGACCCGGCGCTGGAAAGCATGGCGGGCGGCGCGGGAAGCAGTTTGGGCAAGGGCGGCATGCTGACCAAGATCCTGGCCGCAAAGCGGGCGGCGGGCAGCGGCGCGCACACCGTGATCGCATCGGGCCGCGAGGAGCGGGTGCTGCTGCGCCTGGCAAGCGGAGAAACCATTGGCACCGAGCTGAAAGCCAGCACGGCGCCGCACTCCGCGCGCAAGCAATGGATTGCCGATCACCTGCAGCTTCGCGGTTATGTGGTGCTGGACCAGGGCGCGGCGCGGGCGCTGACGCGGGAAGGAAAAAGTTTGCTGCCGGTGGGCGTGACGGCGGTCAATGGCAACTTTGAGCGCGGCGATCTGGTGGCCTGCCTGGACCCCGACGGCCGCGAGCTGGCGCGGGGGCTGATCAATTATTCCGCCCAGCAGACACGACGCATCATGCGGCGCCCTTCTTCAGAGATCGAGACCATCCTCGGCACGATGGAAGACACCGAACTGATGCACCGCGACAACCTCGTGCTGAGCTGATTCCACTGGCACCGCCAAGCGGGGCAGGCCCAAGGCCGCCCCTATTTATCCGTTCTCGTTGGCGGTCTGCAGATTGTAGTTTTCCCAGTTTTTCAGCCGATACAGCAGTTGGGATTCCTTGGTGCTGGCTACCCCGCCGCCCGAACACATGACGCCGCGCCGCAGCGTGTCCTGCACGCCGCCCCGCTCAATGCTCCGCCACTCATCATTGCGGGCCTGCTCCCAGGCGTCCGTGCCGCCAATGGCGACGGTCTTCCAGACGGCCACGCCGCAACGGATCGATTCGTAGGAAATATTGACCGCACCGCGATCCGACTCACTTTTCAGCGTATAGCGCACGATCTGGCCGGGCGCGATGGCAACGGAGCCAGCATCAATGAAGTGACGGAACGGCGTTTGGGTATTCACGGTGCCCACTTCTATCCACGAAGTCTTGGCCGACGGGAAGGCGGGCAGGTATTGCCGAAGCGTGTCCCAACCCACATCTTCACGGAACCGCTCCTGTTCGAGCTGCTCGAACAGATACAGCCGTTCTTCTTCACTCTTGGTGGAGCCGCAAGCCGCCAGGCCCGCCAGCACCATCCCCCCCACGACCATCCGCCCCCACTGTCGAGCGACCATAATCCTATTCCGTAGCATCGCGCGCCAGCAAAACCTGCCCCTGACGCCGCCCGCCCCCAACATGCTGCCGCAGATAGCGCGACTCATGATTGCGTCGGAACAGCACTGCGGACAACTCGTTCAGCGCGCTGGTGTAAACGTCCCGCTTGAATTCAATGACGGATTCCAGCGGAACCCAGTAATTGCTCCAGCGCCACGCATCAAACTCGGGATGCCCCGATGCGCGCAAGCACACATCGGAGTCACGACCCAACAACCTCAGCAAAAACCAGATCTGCTTCTGCCCTTTGTAATGCCCCCGCCATTCTCGTCTAACATAGCGATCGGGGACGTTATAGCGCAACCAATTGCGCGTCCTGCCCAATATCCGGACATGTTCAGGCTTCAAGCCCACTTCTTCATAGAGTTCGCGAAACATGGCTTGAGCCGGGCTCTCGCCATATTTGATTCCTCCTTGCGGAAACTGCCAGGAGTGTTGATTGATTCGCTTACCCCAAAAGACCTCGTTCTTATGATTCACGAGGATAATGCCGACATTGGGACGGTAACCTTCTCTATCCAGCATGAGGCCACCCCAGCGATTCTCATACAATTAAAATGATTATATGCCCGTGGGGCCAAATCCAACACTTACTTAGGTGAGCAAACGCAAATGCGCGCATCGCAGTTCCATATCGGCACGCTCAAAGAAGCGCCGTCCGACGCCGAAATCGTCAGCCATCAACTCATGATGCGGGCAGGCATGATCCGCAA
>JBAYOI010000218.1:0-4550 GCA_041678365.1 Pigmentiphaga sp.
GGACATTTGCCGCGAGCGTCAGATCGAGGTGGATCTGGCCGGTTTCGAGCAGGCCATGAATCGCCAGCGCGAGCAGGCGCGCGCCGCGGGCAAGTTCAAGATGGCCACGGGCTTGAGCTACGATGGCCAGAAAACGGAATTCAAGGGCTACACGGCTCTGGAAGCGGAAGGCGTGGTGACCGCGCTGTACGTGGATGGCGTGGCCGTTGAGCAGGTCGAGGCGGGCCAGGCCGCCGTCGTGGTGCTGGACACCACGCCGTTCTACGCGGAGTCGGGCGGCCAGGTGGGGGATGCGGGCGTATTGAAAACCGCTTCCGCGTGCTTCCAGGTCGAGGACACCCAGAAAATCCAGTCAGCGGTGTTCGGCCATCACGGCACGCTGCTTGAAGGTAGCCTGCGGCGCGGCCAGACGGTTGCGGCGCAGGTGGACAAGCAGCGCCGGGCCAGCACCGTTCGCAACCACTCGGCCACGCACTTGATGCACAAGGCCCTGCGCCAAGTGCTGGGTGCGCACGTGCAGCAAAAAGGCTCGCTGGTTGACGCGGACAAGACCCGTTTTGACTTCGCCCACGATGCCGCGCTGTCCGCGGCGCAGATCGCCGAGGTCGAAGCCATCGTCAACGCGGAAGTTCTGGCCAACCAGGCGGTTCAGGCGCAATTGATGCCGTATGATGATGCGGTCAAGGGCGGCGCGGTGGCGCTGTTCGGTGAAAAATACGAAGACGTCGTGCGCGTGCTGGATATCGGCTTTTCGCGCGAGCTGTGCGGCGGCACGCACGTCAGCCGCACCGGCGACATCGGCCTGTTCAAGATTGTTGCCGAGGGCGGCGTGGCTGCGGGCATCCGCCGGATTGAGGCCATTACCGGCCTCAATGCGCTGAACTATCTGCAAGGCCTGAACGCCACGCTCAATGAGGCGTCGGGCCTGCTGAAAACCCAGCCTGCCGAGCTGACCCACCGCATTCACGGTCTGCAGGATCAGTTGAAAGCGGCGGAAAAGGAAGTGGCGCAGCTCAAGAGCAAGCTGGCCAGCAGCGCGGGCAATGATTTGCTTGAGGCCGCTGTGGAGATCAATGGCGTCAAGGTGCTGGCCGCATCATTGGATGGTGTTGATCCGAAGTCCCTGCGTGAAACGGTGGACAAGCTGAAAGACAAGCTCAAGAGCGCGGCCATCGTGCTGGCGGCGGTTGACGGCGCAAAAGTCAGCCTGGTGGCGGGCGTGACCGCTGACCTGACCTCCAAGGTCAAGGCCGGCGAGCTGGTCAACAGCGTTGCGCAGCAAGTGGGCGGCAAGGGCGGCGGGCGGCCAGACATGGCCATGGCGGGCGGCACCGATCCGTCCGGTTTGGCGGCGGCGCTGAGCGGCGTGCCCGCCTGGGTCGAATCGCGCCTGTAAGGAGGGAAGCGGAATGCCAGAGACCCTAGCGTGGGATCTTGAAATGGACGCCAAAGGCTTGAAGTGCCCCTTGCCCATTCTGCGGGCAAAGAAAGCCTTGGCGCAACTGACTTCCGGCCAGGTCTTGCGGGTGCTGGCCACAGACGCCAGCTCCACCCGGGACTTCCAGGCCTTTGCCAAGCAAACCGGCAACGAGCTGCTGCTGCAACAGCAGCAGGGTGATGTCATCATCCATTATCTGAAGCGCCGTTGACCCGGCCGGTTCGCGGGCGCTGCCCGCGAACGCAAACGATAGCAAGCTTCCCCTAAAAAACCACTTCCCGCTGCTGAGCGCTGGACTCCAGCAAAGCCAGGCAGATCCTCAGGGTCTCCCGCGCCCACCGGCCGTCATGCAGCGGCGCCACGCCGTCGCGCAGCGCCGCGAGCAGTTCGTCGATCACCTCGGCGCGCGGCACGTCGGGCGCTTCCAGCGGAATAAAGGTTTTTTCCTGCGCGCCGTAAACCTCGATGCCATGCGGCAGGGGCTGCAGGTCGGCCTTGTCGCAGGAGACGATGATGGGTCCGAAGTGCTGGTGCTGCGCGTGGGCGCCCGCAGACGGTGGCCGGTAGGAGGGGCCCCCATAGGTGGCATCGGCTTTCAACTCGGCTTCGGTTTCCGGGGAGCCGAACTCGCGGAGCTTGCGGCGCGCGCTGCCGTAGTGCTGGACAAAGTCCTTGGTCTGGCCCATTTCTCCAATGCCGTTCATCCAGATGTCGGAATCGAAATAGCCATAGCCGTTATAGCTGAAGCTGGCAAAGGCCTGGTTGGCAAACCACAGCATGGCGCTGTAGGCGCCTTCAGTGGGCCGGTCGGGATCCCAGTTGCCGGTGGCGGCGCGCAGGCGTACCGGTTTGCTGCCCGCCAGCAGGCGCAGGATGTCCACTTGATGGGCGGCTTGGCTGAAGACGGCGCCGCCGCCTTCAGCGGTGTCGAGTTCTTCGGGCCGCCGGGGCCGGTAGAGATAATCCGTGTAGTTCAAGGCGTGGATCATACGCACCGATCCGTAACGGCCGCTGCTGATCAAGTCCCGTGTCTTGAGATAGGGGGTATTGAAGCTGTGGCAGTGGCCCACGATCAGGTGGACGCCCGCCGCGTCGCAGGCCTGGATCATGCGGTCGCATTGGTCCAGGCTCAGTGCCATCGGTTTTTCAAGCAACACATGCAGGCCGTGCCTGGCGGCCAACTCCGTGTGCGCGGCATGCAATTGATGCGGGCTGGCAATATAGACGGCGTCCAGCTCGACCGCCTTGATCATGTCTTCGGGGTGATCAAAGCCGGGCGCGCTGAAGTCTTGTTCAAACCGCTTTCTGGCGGCTTCACGCGGGTCGGACGCGGCCACCAGCTTGACGCGGTAGTCCCGTAGAAAAGTGGGCAGCATCAACGTGAAGGCGCGGCCCAGTCCGATGACGCCAATACGTAAAGGAGAGGCTTGCATATCAGAGATCCAGGGTCAGCGTATCGGAGTGAGCGCGAGAGACGCAAACCATGATGTGGTCGTCCATCTCATCGGGCATCAGGACGAAGTCGCGATGATCGGCCTGTCCTTCCAGCAGCCGGGTTTTACAGGAGCCGCAAGAGCCGCTTTCACAGGAAGAGGGTACCGCATGGCCGCCTTCGCGCAGCACGGACAGGATGGAGCGGCCGACCGGGACCGTGAGCGTCTGGCCGGATTGGGCAAGGTGGACGTCGAAGGGTTTGTCGTCGGGCTGCGCGGCGCCGCCTTCCACAAAGCTTTCAAAATGGATGCGGGACGGCGACCAATGGCCGCTCATGTCCCGCACCGCTTCCATCAGGCCGCGGGGCCCGCAGCAGTACACATGGCCCTGGTCCGGCTTTTCAAGCAGCGGCCACAGGTCGAACTGTTTGCCTGGGTCGCCGTAGTCATGGTGGATGCGCACCTGTTTTTTGAGCGTGGCATCCCCGAGTTCATCAAGAAAGGCCGTGGTTTCCGGACGCTGGCTCAAATACACGAGTTTCCACGGCGCGGGCGGCAATTCGCCGAAGGAGCGGATCATCGACAGCATCGGCGTGATGCCGATGCCGCCGGCAATAAACAGGTAGGACTTGGCGTTGTCCACCAGTTCAAAGGCGTTGTCCGGCGCCCAGGCGTACAGCAGATCGCCTTCCCGGGCGTCGTCCACCAGGCTGCGTGAGCCGCCGCGGCCGTTTTCCTCGCGCTTGACCGTAATCTGATAGTGCTGCGCGTCTTCGGGGCTGTTGCACAGCGAATACTTCCGGTGTTCGCCGTTCGGCACCTGGATGGTCAGGTGGGAGCCGACCGTGAAGGGCGGCAGGGCCTGGCCATCCGGGTGGACCAGCTCGAAGCTGACGATGCCTTCGGCCATGGGTTGGCGTCTGGCGATCTTGAGCTGAAAACGGGTTTCAAGTGGGTGCTGCATGACGGCTTACCTGCTGGGTGTGACGTAGGTGGTGGCCTGGGCGGCATCGGCTTCGGCGGTGTTGGATGCGGAGGGCGAGTCCCAGACCGGGCTGCTGGCGTAATCGCGCCAATCCACGGTTTTCGGAATGATGGACTGGAAGGAGCAGTGGGTCCTCGGGATGGCGTGCTCGTTCAAGGCGATGACTTCCTGCTCGTTCTCGAAAGACGCGAGCGCATCAAGCATGCGGCGGCGGAATTCGACAATGGCCAGATCACTGGCGCCGAGCTTTTCCCGCGGACGTTCGGCAATCGGGCCCATTGTGACCCACATGGCGATGTCCTGGTTCGGAAAGCCGGTGATGCCGGTGAAGTTGCCCGCCTTCATGGCCTGGCGATCTTGCCAATGGCGGTTTGCGTGCGTGCGTTTCGGATGGTAGTCCTCATGCAGGTCCCGGCCCACCTGGGTGCCGAGGAACTTGCGCCAGGTTTCAGTGTCCGGCGTGGTGTCCGGGTTGCCCCAGCACAGGAAGTAGAAGGCCGTGTTCTCATCGTCAATCGGCACGTTCAGGTTGGCCACGTTGTACAGATTGTTGGGCGGAACCAGCACGGTATAGGGAGCAACGAACACGGTGGTGCGGACGTACTCGTTCTGGGCCGCATTCATGATCGGGCGGCGGATCGCGGCGTAGCGGAAACCATAGGGTGTGCGCTGTACTTGCAGACGGGGCGCTTTA
>JBAYOI010000219.1:0-4542 GCA_041678365.1 Pigmentiphaga sp.
GCCCAAGGCGCCGCCGCCACCGCTGGACTCGCTGGGCTCCTCAGGCTGCGCCGGATCCGGCACCCCGAGTTCCACCTTGCGTTCTTCGCCCGTGTAGGCAAAAACCAGGCCCAGATTGGCACTGCTCCAGACTTGATCCTGGGTCTCCACGTCCAGGTTCCCATTGAGCATATCCACCTGAACCTGGGTCAAGAGGATGGGATTGTTGTCCACACTGGTGATTTCAATGGTCTTGTCGTCCACCGCCTGGTAGAAAACTTCATTGACCCCAGGTGCCCACGGCACATCCACCCGAAGCGACGCATCCTGGGACTCGGGAAGCTGGTTGGGCGGCAGTGCGGGCAAGGCCGAGGAGTCCTTGATGTCGAACACCTTCAGACCGTTGGGGATGCCGTTCTCGAACGTGATCCGGATGGGCGCAAGCGTCCTCAGATCCTGCCTGGGCTCGATGCCTTTTTCCTGCATGATCGCGTCAAGTTCCGCCGTGGTTTTCACTGCGGCCACCTCATTGCCAAGCTGCTCCACAAAAAAGTCATGGTAGGTGTTCAGCCACTCCGTCGTCTTCGCTTGCGCAGTCGCCAAGGTTGCCCGCCGCTGCGGCAGTGTCACGCTTTCAAGGGTGTTCAGCCGTCTTTGCACCGTAGCATTGCCAGGATCGCTCTCAAGCTGGGCCAGGAGCGCGATTTTTTCCTGCTCCGAGGTGGCGAGGTTCTTTTCCGCATTGCTGGTCAGCGTCACCGCCGTCCACAACACATGGTAGGCCTGCTGGGGAACATGCAATTGCGTGCTGTGCACGCGCAGGCGCCCCAGATAACGATACGGAACACCTTGCGCATCGGCCTTCGGCAACGGCGAAGCGATGCCGCTCTGCATTGACAGCAAGCTGTCCGGTTCGCCCAGCCAGCGCGGCTCCAGCGCTTTGACCTGGACGCCGTGCGGGAACAGCACCGATCCCAGCCGATCCTTATTCGTCACCGTCACGGTAATCCGTTCATTGTTGGGCATGCGGACGTTGCGCGCCACTCTGGTATTGTTGCCATCCACCCGGCCCTCGAACACATCGGGCACGCCATCGCGGTCCGTGTCGAGCGGACGCTGCCAATTGGAACCCAGCAGATCCACATCGCGCGTGCCATCGCCGCGATTATCCAGCAGGCACGGATTCAGCCCCAGCTCGATGGCCACGGCGTCGGGCAGGCCATCCTCATTGCAGTCCGCGGCCGCGTCAATCTTCACCAGCCGGTCACTATCCAGCTGCGGCGACACCCGGAACGGGAATACACCACGGGCGGGATCCTCAAAAGCCGATGCCAGCACCGTACCCGGAATGCCGTCCACGCGGCTGCCGCCCGTCGGCTGGTAGCCGTTCGGACCATACTGCATGTTTCTGCAGGCGTTCAAAAAATCTTCCGGAATATCCACGCCCTCGGGCGCCTCGTCCAGCGCGGTGACCTTCAGACTGCCGTCCTGCTGTAGCTCAACGTGGAACTTGGGCTGGATCGGCGCATGGGGATAGCCCGCCAGACCCAGATAAATCGCAAAGTTCATTTTCAGGGTATAGCTGCCATCCGCATTCGGCACGAGCGTGCCGTACAGCTCCGAAGGCACGATATCGCCGACATCCGGCTGGTCCTGCCCGTCAATTTTTGAACGGGCGGTGCTGTAGAACTGGTAGGTAGGCGTAAGCAGGTTCAGGGCCATCAGCGAGCCCCCGCCCAGCCTGACCACATTCTCATCAAAGTCCCACAGCCAGTATTGCTGCGTGCCTTCCCCCCAGCCCAGCGTGCCATAGCTCCACTCGCTGCCATCGGCGGGCCAGGTGCTCTTGATCCGCCACAGATATGGCGCGCCGCTATTGAGTCGGCGTATTCATGGTCAGATTGAATTTGCCGAAATATTGGCCAGTGGGCCTGGCGCTTTCCTGCGCGTTGGCGGCCGTCATCGGGAGCGCCCCCAGCAGGGTCAGCGCCAAAGCAAGGGCATGCTTGCGGAATGAGATTGTTGATGCACCAGGAGTCACTACCGGCATGGTTCAGTCCTTGAAAATTGCTGCCTAAAGGGATCATTCGGATAACACAGCGGCGCTACAGGCCAGGCTGCCCGGCGCGGATACGCCAGCGAAAGAATGAGAATGGATCTCAATACGGGCGATCATAGGCCCAGAGATCCGATTTCCCTCTTAACAATTGTCAAGACCAAGCAAGAAAAATGATGGGGAGCGGCAGTGTTGATTCTTATGGACGCTTCGCTACGCCAAGCGCGTTCCATGTTTATATATCAGGCGATTGATTCCGCGCGGGCGCGCCCATTTTTCTTTGCCCTGTACAACGCCCTGTCCGCAGCGGTCAAGAGGTCATCCAGCTCCACCATGTCCGGCGCCAGCGTTGCATAGCCGATGCTGAAGGTATAAGGCGGCAGACCGGGCCCTGGACGGATCGTGTCAAGCAGCCGCCGCATCACGGCGGCGGCCTCCTCCTGCGTGGTGTCAGGCAGCAGCACGACAAATTCCTCTCCCCCGTAGCGGCCCATGCAATCACCCGTGCGCAAGGCGGCACGCACGGCCGCGCAAAAATCCACCAGCACCCGGTCGCCAACCCCGTGGCCATAGTTGTCGTTGACTCGCTTGAAGTGGTCCAGATCGATCAACGCGATCGAAAGCGGCCTGTCATGGCGGCGGCTTTGCTCGAATTCAGCGTGCGCCCGGCCAAAAAAAGCGCTCCGGTTCAGCACGCCGGTCAGCGCATCGTGCGCGGCGTTGAACTCCAGGATGTCCCGCAACTGTTCGTTGGCCATCAGAATGAAACCCACCGTGGCAATGAGCAAGGTGATGTTGAAGGTGGCCAGGTAGGCGACTTGAAGCAGGCCCTGGTCAAACAGGCTGCCGGGATCGTCTATCCGGACCACGAGGCTCAGCACGCGCATGAGACAGCCCAATGCGGCCAGGGCAAATGCGAACGCCGTGACCAGGCTGCCGATGCTGCGGCGGCCATGCCGCAGGGGGAGCCAGCTCAAATACCCGAACGCGCCGATGCCCACCAGGGACATAATGAGCAGCCGGGCCTGGAACGAAGGCTGAACGTAGGTGCTCCACGCCATGGCCAAGGTGACGCCGATGGCCCCGGCCACGATCGGCCGCCGCAAGGGAAGCTGGAGGCGGAACATGCGTAACATGCCCGAAGCCATATAAATCATGGCCAACAGCATGAAGCCGTTGGCCAGCGTGATCCGGAAAAAGCGCGGGCTCTCCTGCAGAGAGAACATTGCCGCCGCAACAATGGAGAACACGGTTGCCGCCGCCCACTGGTCAATGCCGTTGATGGTGCGCGGAAAACTGGTGCGCATGGTCAACATGATGACGGCCAGCAGGATGGCCATTAATGTGTTGACGATCACCAAGGTGGCTGGATCGATTGTAGGCATGGGACGCTTCTTAGGACTCTCAATGGGAGGCGCGGGCCCGTCACGGACTCATTGGGAACATCGGCATGCATGGACAGGCAGCCTGCAAGATTGTAGCGCGCCCCCTTATTCCCCTAGTCATGCGTTTTCCCACGCATTTTCCAATAGCATAAATTGCAGAATTTAAGATAATAAAGCTCTGTTTTCCTGCAGGTCCTGTGAACGTAGTTGTTCAGATCCAACCAAGGAAAAGACGCATGGCGGCGATCCCACTACTCCCCCGTCTCTGGCCCGTCCGCCTGACCATTTCCTGCCTGGTCGTCGCCACGATGGCGTTGGCGTCCACGGTGCTGGTCTCGCTCAGTTGGGTGAGTTCCCGGCAGACACTGCTAGATAGTGCGGTCCTGAGCGCGCGCGCCGCGGCGGAAATCACCGCCGAGCGTTCCCGGCGCATGATAGACCCGGGCTCGGCCGTGCTGCGCAGCCTGTCGTCCGATCCCCTCGTCTCCGCCAACACCCTGCAGGCGCGCCTGGCGCGGGTTGGCTTCCTGACTCGCGAACTGGTGGCCAACCCGCTGGTGTCGGCGATCTACGTCGGCTATGAAAACGGTGACTTTCTGCTGGCCCGCCCGCTGGACCGGCTCGATATCCGCCAACACTTCCAGGTGCCGCCCCAGGCAAGCTTCCTGGTCCAGAGCGTCTTCCATGGCGCTAACGGCAGGCCCGAGGGAAGCTTCCATTTCTACAATGCCCAGCACGACGAAGTCCAGCGCCAGTCCATGCCCTACTATCACTTCGATCCGCGGAAGCGGCCCTGGTTCACCGCCGCCAGCAATTCAGCCGCCACCGCCATCTCCGGTCCCTATCTGTTTTTCTCGACCGCCCAGGCCGGCATCAGCCTGTCCCGACGCGGCCATACCGGCAAGGCCATCGTCGGCCTTGACATCGCGCTCGATGACCTGGGCGCAGGCCTTGCCAAGCTGCGCATGACGCCCAGCGCCGAGCTGGCCCTGGTTGACCGCCAAGGCTCGGTACTGGCCTACAGCAACACGCAAGCGCTGCTGTCAAGCCCACGGACCACGACGGTAGACCGGACAAGCACGCTGGATGAACTGGGGGTTGAAGCGCTGATGCAGCTGCGGC
>JBAYOI010000220.1:0-4542 GCA_041678365.1 Pigmentiphaga sp.
GGCGGAGATCATCACGCCCGAAACGCTGCGCGACATCTACGAGATGGACATCAGCGTGCAAGAAGTGGATGGCCACCGGATTTCGCTCTACTACGGTTGACGGGCGCCGGGACTCCCTTGTGGCCAAGCGGGCGCGGCACCCGCGAAGCCTTGCTTTGCCCGGCCTCTCCCCCCTACCACGTATAACTGGCCTTCAGCATGACGCGGCGCGGCTCTCCATAGAAAGCGCGAATGCCGGGCGATGTGACATAGTGCTTGTCGAACAGATTGCTGACTGACACCGACACTTCGGTCTGGCGATTGACCTGGTAGCCCAAGCGCGCATCCACCGCGAAATAGCCGCCCTGTCTTGCCGTGAACACGAACGGCGCCGCCACACCCAGCTGGCTTTCACTGTAGTAGCGCACCCCTGCGCCCAACTTGGCGCCCGGCAGCGCCGAACCGGCGCCAAGCGTGTAATGGCTCCACAGCTTGAAGGTATGGCGCGGCGAGAAACTGTTGAAATCCAGGCCCGTCATGTCTTCATAGCCGCTTGAATATTGGGTCCGCGTATAGGTATAGCCAGCCACCGCGCATTGACCCGATCCTGGAACAACCCCATATTCGCGCCCACTTCCACCTGCTTGCCAACCAGCGGATCCAGCAACTTGCCGGAGGCGTCTTCCGACCCCGCGGACTGCGGCCGGAAAATATCCGCGTAACTGGCGTAGACTGAAATTTGATCATTCAACTTCCAGACCAGGCCGCCATAAGGCGTGAACACGTTGGATTCGTCATACAGCAAACGATGGACACCGGCTGGGGAAGTGCGTTCAGAGCGGTATTTGCTGTAACGCCCGCCCAGATGCAGATTGAGCCCGTCAGCCAGCTCAACATTTCCCTGCACATAGATGCCGGTCTGGCTCACGTGCGAATCGCTGCTGTCGGGCCGCTCCAGCTCGACATACGGCACCTCCGCATTGCCGAACGTCCACATTCCGACGCTAGGCGCATTGCGCGTCCAGTTTCTGAAGTCATAGCGCTCCACATTGGCGCCCACGACCACTTCA
Source organism: Pigmentiphaga sp. (assembly GCA_041678365.1). GTDB lineage: Bacteria > Pseudomonadota > Gammaproteobacteria > Burkholderiales > Burkholderiaceae_B > Pigmentiphaga. The sequence continues at coordinate 1,050 of JBAYOI010000220.1, forward strand.
TGCGTCCGCGCGCCGGTCCGGAAACGGCCGTTCAGGTGCATGTCGGCCGTGCGCTGGTTCCCGGCGAACCAGGTGGCGCGATTGATCAGCGCCGACTGTCCGCCATTGCTGCCAAAGGCGGGATGCGGGTTGTGAAAGGCGAAGCGCTTCTGATTGTCATAGCGGCGGTAATGCACGTCCGCGGACAGCGACCAGTCCGCGGTGAAGCGGTGTCGCACACCCAGCCCCGCTTCCTCCCGGTCAAAGGCATACCGGCTCCAGCGCGCGCCGCCATACTGGCCACGCGGCGTGTACTGCTCACCATCGTACAAACCGCCAAAATACGGATTCGTGTTCGTGCGCTGCGCCAGCAGATGAATGGAAACCATGGTTGATGGCGCCAGGTCGGCCTCAAGAATACCGTAGCCGAGGTACTGTTCGCGTCCGGTATGCGACACAAAACCGTCGCTGTTTTCCGCAGACAGGACGGCCCGGCCGCGCAGCGTGCCCGCCGTATTCAGCACCTGGGACACATCCAGCGAACCCGACAAATGGCGGTTCGAACCGGCCATACCCTGCACTTTCCGCTGGTCATACGGCAAGGGCCGCTTGCGCACCAGGTTGACTGTTCCGCCCAACTGGCCCTGGCCCTGCATCAAGCCATCCGGTCCGCGCAGCACTTCGATCCGGTCATACACCGACGTATCCAGCCCGCCGCCGTAGTAGGTGGTGTCGAACGGCATGCCGTTCTCAGCCACTGACATGGCAAAGCCCCGCGCATAAAAGAACGGGCCATCGCTCATATCGCCTTCGGTGCGCACATACACGCCGGTGGCCTTCTCCAGCGCGCCGTCAATCGTGGTCAGGTTCTGATCATCAAGCTGCTGGCGGCCCAACACCGACACCGAACGCGGCGTTTCCTTCAACGGCAGCGCCAGCTTGCCGCCCACCGTACTGGACTGCGCCGCATACGTGCCGCTGTTTTCCGTCACCGTCGGGCTGGCGGGTCACGGTGACCTCGGGCAATACCGCCACTTGCTGCGCCAGCGTCGGCCCCACGGCCGCGATGGCCCCTGCTCCAAGCAGATGGCGCAAATGAAAAGAAAACGGCGCGAGCCGCAAGCCAAAACACAGTCGATCCATAAGTTTACCTTTATTTGCAACTTGATTGCATTTACATCAGTGTTGCAAATAATAAGCAAAAAAAGCCGACTGGACAAACGTATTCTTGCGATCCCGCTGCGCCCGTCTTGATTGTTGATTGACGGTGCCTTTGATAAAATCCCGGCATGATCCGCGCTTTCCCCCCACACAAGCTGATGATTCTGGCACTGCTTCTTGCCGTGTTCATGATCGTCCCGCTCATAGAGAGCGGCTTGTGCGCGGCTGAATACCAAGTCTCCCATGCGTCCGCACTGATGGAAGACAGCGCCGGTGCCGTCCAGGATGAAGGCCAGGACGCGTCCCAGCAGTTGAATGGATCAAACGGCCATTGCGAGCACGGCCACTGCCACCACCTCAGTCCTCCCCTCACCAGCGTTTCCCCGCCGCTTGACCTGATTGGCGCTTCCGCGCATCGGCCCGCGGTTCCCAACGCGCTTTTCTCGCGCATTCCCGACACACTGATCAGACCTCCCAAAGCCTGACACGGACATCCGCGCCTGCCTTCGCAGGCTTGCCATGAGCGTCTTGCCTTGCCATCAAGGCGAGGTTTACGCCCCGGGTCCGTAGTCAACCACCGCTTTGGAGTTTCTTGCATGTTTTCACTGCTCAACCGGCCGCCGTGCGCGGCTGGGATTACGCTCGCGGCCAGCTTATGGCTGGCCGTGCCCCATACCTTTGCCGATCCGCTTCCCTCCTATGAAGTGTTGATCGAGCAAATTGGACAAACCCCCTTCTCACAAGAAGCCGTCGCACGCTATGACGCGGCCGAGGCGCGCGTCATGCAAGCCAGTCTCCGGCCCAACCCTTCCCTCACCGTGGAAACGGAAAATGCCTATGGCAGCGGCCCTTATTCTGGCCTCGGCCGGGCCGATTCCACCGTTTCCATCAGCCAACCCTTGGAAATCTGGGGCCAACGGGAAGCGCGCATCGGCGCAGCGCGCGCCGATGCTGACGTTGCCGCGCTGCGCCGCGAGCAAACGGACAAAGCCGTCGCCGCGCGGATCGCCCTTGCCTATGCGGACGCCGAAGCCGCTTTATTGCGCCACGGCCTGGCGCAGGAAGCCCTCGCCCTGACTCGGCAGGAAGCCGACGCCGCCCGCTCACTCGTTGACGAGGGGCGGACGCCAAGGCTGCGCCTCATTCAAGCCGAGAGCGAGGTCGCGTCAGCGCAGGCCCAACAGGTCGAAGCACAAGCCAACCGCGATGCGGCATTGGCCCGATTGAGCGCGCTGGTGTCTCTGGACAAAGCCGCCAGTTCCATTCCATACAGTCTGCTCGACCGCCTTCCCCAGTCCATCCGCCCCGTCCACCCTGATCCGCTGCCGGTCCGCGTCGCTCAGGCCGAACGCGACGCGGCGCGGCAGCTCGTCACCGTGGAGAAAACCCGGGGCCGCCCCGACCTCAGCGCCACTTTGGGCGTCCGGCGATTTGAAGAAACCGGTGATCGCGCGTTCAGCCTCGGCATCAACCTTTCCATCCCCTTGTTCGATCGAAACCAGGGCGCAATCCGTGCGGCGGAAGCCGAGCAGCGCGCCGCGGAAGCACGGCTGCGCGCCAGCCGTCTTGAGGCCTTGGCGGAACACCAGGCGGCGCAAGCCAGCCTGACCGCCTCTGACAGCTGGACGACCGCCACCCTCACCGGCATGAGCGCAGCGGAGGAAGCCTACCGGATGGCCCGCATCGGGTTTGAAGCGGGCCGCCTGTCCCAACTGGAGTTGCGCAGCGCGAGAACCGCGCTGATCGCCGCCCGTTATGCCACGATCGACGCCCGCTACGCGCGGGTTCGTGCGGAAGTCGAGTTAGCGCGCCTGGAAGGGCGCATTCCTTTCAGGAAAGCACCATGACACTCATCAAGAACCGGACCCTTTTCAGTCTCGCTTTATTTCTCGTTGCCTTGCTGATCGGCTTTGCACTGGCTCGACTCACCGATGGCAGGGGGACCGCGTCACGCTCTCATGCCCATGCTGAAAAAAATGAACTGGCTTCAACCCACGATCACGGCAGCGACGACGATCACGCCGACGACGTGGAAGGCTTCGTTCCTCTGACGGCCGCGCAACGTGCCGCCTCCGCCATCGCGCTTGTCGAGATTGGCCGGGGCGGCGGTCAGGAGCACCGTTTGATCGGGCGGGTCGAGTCGCCGGTGAACGCCAGAACCTACATTGCCGCCGCTGTGGGCGGGCGGATCGCTCGGATCCATATTGCGTCCGGCGTGACCGTCAAGGCGGGGCAGCCGCTGCTTGACCTGGTCAGCGCCGACGCTGCGGCCCTGCGCGCCCAGGCCGATGCCGCGCAGGCGGAAGCGCACGCCGCGGCGCTGGCCTATCGCCGCGACCTGAACCTGGTTGAA
>JBAYOI010000221.1:0-4516 GCA_041678365.1 Pigmentiphaga sp.
GCCGGGGATGTGTTCGGCGGCTATCTGATGTCGCAAATCGATCTGGCGGGCGCCACGGTCGCGTCGGTACGCGCGCGGGGGCGGGTCGTCACGGTGGCGGTCAAGGAGCTGGTCTTCAAGCATCCGGTCTATGTGGGAGACATCCTGAGTCTTTACGCCACCATCGTCCGGGTCGGCACGACCTCGATCACGGTTGAGATCAAGGTCTATGTCCAGCGCCGCCAGCCCGCCAACAGCGTCCTGCTGGTGGCCGACGCCCACTTGGTCTACGTTGCGGCCAATGAATCAGGCCAGCCGCGTCCGGTACCGGCGGAATAAACGGGAAACGGCTCAGCGCCTGGGTCCTGTCAGGCGGGCAGGTTGCGTATTCTGACCTGCCACGACAGCACCAGCATCAGCACACACAAACCGGCGGCAAACAACAGCCCCACCTCGATGCCGGTCTTGACCGACGTTCTGGCCACCAGCATCCCGATCAGGGTCGTGCCCAGCGCGCTGCCCAATGAGCGCAAGGTCTGGATCAATGCCGAGGCGGTGCCCGCATCGCGCTGCGCGGCCAGAATTTGCGCAAATAAGCTCAAGTTTGGCACCAGAAAGCCGAACCCCAGGCCGCACAGGCCATAAACCATCATCAATCCGCTGACCGACATCCGTTCCGCCAGCAAATAAATCAGCAGCACGCCCAGCATGGCCAGCAGGCAACCCACCGCCATCAACGCTTGCGGCTGCCTCAAACGGCCGAACAGGCGGCCATTGATGATGCTTCCCACCGAAATCATCGCCACCATTGGCGCCAAGGCCAAGCCGGTTTCGGACGGACTCAGGCCCATTTCGGTCTGGAACAGCAGCGGCCCGTAAAAGAGCAGGAAAAACATCACCCACCCCACCAGCAGGGCCACCACATTCAAGAAACGGATTTCTCGGGAAGCAAACACCCGCAGCGGCAGCATCGGCATGCGTACCCGCCGCTCCACCACCACCAGCAACACGGCGGCCCCGATGCACACGGCAAAGCACGCCGCCGCTATACCGATCCTGGCGCCAGCGCCCATGCCCAGTTCCAGACCCGCCATGAAACTGCCCACCATCACGACCAACAACGCCCCGCCAACCCAATCAATCGTGGGTGGACGGCTGTGCTTGGGCCGCACCCGCGGTAGAAAGCGCCACAGCACGACGAGCGCGATGATGGCTGTGATCGGCGTCACGAAGAACGCGGCGCGCCAGCCGAACATATCTGTCAGCGCCCCACCCAGGATCGGGCCAAAGCCGCTGGCCACCGCAAACGAGGTTGAAATCAGCGCCTGCCACTTGATGCGCCGCTTCGGATCCGGAAACAAGTCCACCGGCGCCGTGAAAGCGGTCGCCGTGATCATGCCGCCCCCCAGTCCTTGCACCGCCCGGAACGCAATCAGCTGCTCCATGGACTGCGCCAGGCCGCACAGCAAGGATCCCAGCGCCATGATGCTGACGGACACCAGGATGAACGGCTTGCGGCCGAACAGATCGCCCAAGCGGCCAAAAATAGGGATGAACACCGCCGAAGTCAGCAAATATGCCGTGCCCACCCACGCATACAAGGCCATGCCGCCCAATTCGTTCGCCACGCGCGGCAAAATGTTGACGACAATGGTCAGGTCAAAGGCGATCAGCACCACGACCGCGCAAATGCCGGTCATGGCCAGCAGCACACGCTTGGATTCGTGCTCAGGCTCACGGGCGGGGTCAGAGGCGGTATTGGTCACGGCCATAGGGAATGCTTGCGGAAGAGAAAACGCACCAACTACTTAGCTAGCTATGCTTTTTTACAGCATAGCCGAAGCCTGACCAAGACTCCATCACTTTCACGCATTCTGTGCAAGTCCCGCACGGTTCAAAGCTGCATCGCGTTGGCGATTGCGAACAGGCCAAGCCCGGCAAAAATCACCGCCGCCACCCGATGCACCCAGGCGACCGGCAAGCGGTCCGCCAGCTTGCCGCCCATCAGCACCACCGGCACATTGGCAATCATCATGCCCAAGGTCGTGCCAATGACCACCGCGGAATAATTCGAGAACTGCGCCACCATTGCCACCGTCGCGATTTGCGTCTTGTCCCCCATCTCCGCCAGAAAGAACGCAACGAAGGTCGCGCCAAAGACGCCCAGGCGCCCGGTCTTCAGGGCTGTGTCGTCCAAGCGGTCGGGGATCAGTATCCAGACCGCCATGGCCAGGAAGCCCAGGCCCAGCACCCAGGCCAGCGCGGTCGGGCTCAACAGCGCCTGCACCCAGGCCCCCACGGCCCCCGCCAGCGCATGATTGATGATCGTGGCCGCCAGAATGCCCACAATGATCGGGACCGGACGGCGCCAGCGCGCCGCCAGCAACAAAGCCAGCAACTGCGTTTTATCGCCGATTTCAGCCAGTGCGACCACGCCGGTCGAGACAAGAAAAGCTTCCATGAGATACCATTTGGGCCGATGTTAGCAACCAGCGACCGCAAGCTCCCCGGCCCATGCGGGAATTTGCGGTCAGTGGTCTTGCCAAGTCGTGAACCAAATGCGCCATGCCCCAAGTACAATCGGTGTTTCCGAAAGACCATTCAGGCAAGTGTGTTGACGCATTTCGCAGCATTGCGCTGCGCGGCTACTCCCCAATGACGATCCGCAGTATAGAACAAAATCGCGAGAAAGCAAGTACCGAACGAAGAACCGCTTTTTATCGCCAGACCGCAGCCATGCCGCATAACGGCCAGCGTGTGGCTTTTTTTCTTTTTTTATGACCGATCACCGTAACGGGCTGCCAAGCCCGCAAAAATACTGGGCCCTGTTCGCCATCCTGCTTTCCATTGCGATGACGGTGCTGGAGTCCACCCTGATCAATATCGCGCTGCCAACGTTGTCCCGCGACATGCAGATCACCGCCGCGCAATCAGTGTGGATCGTCAACACCTATCAATTGGCCATTGTGGTGGCCATGCTGCCAATGGCGTCGCTGGGCGAAATCTTCACCTATCGGCGCGTGTTCAAGATCGGCCTGTGGGCTTTTCTTGCGGCCAGCCTGGGTTGCGCGCTGTCGCGCCAGTTTGAAATGCTGATTGGCTTTCGCGTGGTCCAGGGCCTGGCCGCCGCCGCCATCATGAGCGTCACGCCCGCCTTGCTGCGTTTCACCTATTCGCAGGAACAATTCGGCCGCGCCATCGGCTTCAACGCCTTGATCGTCGCGGTGGCCGCGGCCGCCGGCCCGATCCTCGGCTCGCTGGTCCTGTCCGTGGCAAGCTGGCCTTGGCTGTTTGCGCTCAGCATTCCTTCCTGCCTTATCATCCTGGTGACCGGCGCGCGCGTGCTGCCCGCCACCGCGCCCGCCAAGCATCCCTTTGACTGGATCAGCGCGCTGTTATGCGCAATCGCCTTCGGCTGCATCGTGACCGGCGCTGACAGACTGATCAGTCAACCCACGGTGGCCATCAGCCTGGTCGGCGTGGGCGTCATGGCGGGCTGGTTGCTGGTGCGTCGCGAACTGCCGCGCGCGGCTCCGCTGCTGCCGCTGGATCTGCTGCGCATCAAGCCGTTCGCCTATTCGATCGGCGCGTCCATGACGGCCTTTTCCAGCCACACCATCGCCAACATCGCCCTGCCCTTTTATTTTGCGAACACGCTGGGGCGCAGCCAGCTCGAACTGGGTTTGCTGATGATGCCTTGGCCCATTGCCGTGGCCATCGCGGCGCCAACGGCCGGTCGGCTGTCGGAACGGATTTCACCCGCCATCCTGTGCTCGGTCGGCACCGGCATGGTCGCGGCGGGCATGATCATCATGGCACTGATTCCCACCAGCACGCCCAATAGCGTCATGGTCAGCATCATGTTCCTGAGCGGTGTCGGTTTCGGCTTGTTCCAGACGCCCAACAACCGTGTCATGCTCACCACCGCGCCACGCCATCGCAGCGGGAGCGCGGGCGGCATGCAGGGCACGGCGCGTCAATCGGGCATGGCACTCGGCGCAGCCATCACCGCACTGGCCTTCACGGCGGGCGGAGACAGCTACGGCGCCACCATCGCCTTGCTGGTCTCGGCCACGCTGTCCATTGCCTCTTCCTGGATCAGCACCCAACGCCCGCCCTCACAGGTGAAGTAGACGTTCGCGAGCAGAGCTCGCTCCTACAGACGCTTTCGTAGGAGCGAGCTCTGCTCGCGAACCCACCAGATCAAGGCAATTCCAGCTCGCACAAAATAGGCGAATGATCCGAGAGGCGCACCCAGGGCTTGCCATGCAGGACGCTGGCTTTGCGCACGCTGAAACCGCGCTGATAAATGCGGTCCAGCCGAAGGAAAGGAAAGAAGGAGGGGAAGGTGCGCGGCGGACGCGGCGCCGTGGCCGCCCCCATGCCCAACAAGGGGCTCACCCCATGCCGGTTTTCCACATTCCGCAACACGGAGAAATCGCCTGCCTGAATCGCTTGACGCAACAAGCGCACTGACTCGCTCAATGAGGGCAGCTCCGCCCCTCGCCGCTGCGGCGCGGACGCAAATACCTCGTAC
>JBAYOI010000222.1:0-4473 GCA_041678365.1 Pigmentiphaga sp.
AGACGCCCATGGTGGCGCAATTGACCTCTTCAACGTCTTCGGCTTCCGGGAACAGGCAGTGATAGCACGGCGCGTCCGGTTGGCGCTGATCAAACACGCTGATCTGGCCGTCAAAGCGGATGGAGGCGCCGGACACCAGCGGTTTGCGGTGGTGGACGCAAGCCCGGTTGATGGCGTGGCGGGTTTCGAAGTTGTCCGTGCAGTCCAGCACCACATCAGCCAGCGCCACTTGTTCAGACAGCGCGTTGGCTTCCATCCGGAACGTCAGCGGAATGACATCAATGGTCGGGTTCAGGGCCTCAAGCGCCTGCTTGCCCGACAAGGCCTTGAGCTGGCCCACGCGGTCCGTGGTGTGCAGGATTTGCCGCTGCAAATTGGTCAGGTCCACCGTGTCATGATCTGCCAGCACGAGGGTGCCGACCCCGGCCGAAGCCAGGAACAGCGCGGCGGGGGCGCCGAGCCCCCCCGCGCCCACGATCAGCGCCCGGGAGGCCAGCAGGCGGCTTTGCCCTTCAATGCCGATTTCATCAAGCAGGATATGACGGGAATAGCGTAAAAGTTGATCGTCATTCACGGCTGTGAAGAACTCCGTCCGTATCGGCCGGAGTTTCTCCGCCACCATACGGGGGCACCTGCGGTGCCGTATTTAAAATTTGCCTCGCTTGACCTCGCCCTGAAGGGCGAGGCTGGCGCATAGGCCCGTGGTCAGTCGTCGGCTTTCTCAACGTTTTCCTTGGCGCGTTCAGCCGCTGTCTTGTTGCGAGCCTCAAGCTCCTTGGCAGCCTGTTCCACTTCTTCAGGATTGGCCAGTTGCAAGGGGCGGCCTTCCAGCAGATTGATGGCCTGCTGGAGCTGGAAGTCGTCGGCGGAGCCGAACTCGATCGGCTTGATGGCGCTCAGGTCGCGCATTTGCGCGTCCTGCTTGGACTTCAGCTCGCTTTCCGGGTCTTTGTCATTGAGCAGATGCTTGGCCAGGTCCGCTTCACGGGGCCGGTCGAACAAGTCGCCGTCCGGGGTGTCGGTGACCGGATAATCCGGCACGATGCCCTTGGCCTGGATGGACTGACCCTTCGGCGTGTAGTAGCGCGAGGTGGTCAGCTTGATAGCGGTTTCCGCTGAAATCGGCAGCACCACCTGGACCGAGCCTTTGCCAAAGGTCTGGCTACCCACGACTTTGGCGCGGCCATGGTCCTGCAGCGCGCCGGCCACGATTTCAGAGGCGGAGGCCGACCCGGCGTTGACCAGCACGACCATCGGAACGGTCTTGGTCCAGGCGGGCAGCTTGCGGATCAGGTCATCACCGCCGCGCAGATAGTCGGCCGGGGACGTTTCATAGCGACGTTTGGCATCCGGGGTGCGGCCATCGGTGGAGACCACCAGCGTATTGCTGGGCAGGAAGGCCGCCGACACGCCGATGGCGCTGTGCAGCAGGCCGCCCGGGTCATTGCGAAGATCCAGGACCAGCGCTTTCGGGGCTTCCGTCTTGCTCAGGCTGGTCAGGTGGGCGGCCAGATCATTACTGGTTTTTTCCTGGAACTGCGAGATCCGGACATAGCCGACCTGGTTGTCCAGCATCTTGCTGCGAACGCTCTGGACCTTGATGATGTCGCGCGTGATGTCCACCACGATCGGCTTGTCCGCGCTCTTGCGGAATAAGGTGAGCTGGATCTCGGTCTTGGGTTTGCCGCGCATCAGCTTGACCGCATCGGTCAGGTTCATGCCCTTGGTGGACTGATCGTTGATTTTGACGATGAGGTCCCCGGCCATGACCCCGGCGCGGGCCGCGGGGGTGTCTTCGATGGGCGCGATGACTTTGACGAAACCATCCTCCATGCCGACTTCAATGCCCAAGCCGCCGAATTCGCCCTGGGTACTGGTCTGCATGTCGCGGTAGGCTTCGGCATTCAGGTAGGCCGAGTGCGGATCGAGGTTGGAAAGCATGCCCGCGATCGCGCCGTCAATGAGGGTTTTATCATCAACGGTTTCCACGTAGTTGTGCTTGATCGTGGCGAAAACGTTTGAAAACTGACGGATTTCTTCAAGGGGAAGCGGGCCACGCAATTCCCGTTGGGCGACGGCAGTGACGCCTACGCTTACCAGAATGCCTGCAACCAGACCGGTACTGACGAGGCCAAGACTACGGATACTATTTTTGCTGTTGCTGCCCATGTATTCCTCCGGGTCGCGGGGCGCACGATACGCTAGTTTACTTCGCGACCACCGGGTTCAATTGAAAAGACTAGCTGAGATAACGATTTGCTGCAATCTGGAGAATGCGGTTACCGGAGACGGGCCCAAGACATCGGATCAATGGGTTTGCCTTGATGCCGAATTTCAAAGTATAGGCCCGATTCGCTCTGCCCTCCCGTGGCGCCAACCTGGGCCACGACGTCACCGGCTTGGATATCGTCGCCAACGTGGCGGAGGATGGCTTCGTTGTTGGCGTAGATGGTCAGATATTGGCTGCCATGATCAATAATCAGCAGGTTGCCAAAGCCGCGCATCCAGTCGGCGAACACGATTTTTCCCGGCGCGACCGCATGGACGTTGGTGCCTTCGTTGGCCCGGATGAAGACGCCGCGCCAGGCGCCGCCTTCATCGCGCTTTTGGCCGAAGCGGCCCATCACGCTGCCGCGCACCGGCAGGCTGAGGCGGCCTTTGAGCTTGACGAACTGGCCGCTCAGGGATGGATCCGGCAGCAGTGCGTTCTGTGCCACCGCCGCTTCGCGTTCAGGCGCGGGCGGCGGCGCGGGCAGCTTGCCGCTGGCCTGGGCATTGCGTTCGGCCGCCTGGCGCGCCAGCGCGGCGCGCCGGGCGGCTTCAGCGCGCTGTTCGCGCGCCCGCGCCTCGGCCTGCTGGGCAAGCAGTTTGGTCAAGCGGTCAATGACTTCGGTCAGCCGCTTTTCATCGCGGACCAGATTGGCCGCCTGTTTTTGCTGCCGGGAGAGGTCCGCGGAAATCCGGGTCAGGACTTTACGCCGCTCCGCGGATTGCCGGACGCGCGTTTCACGTTGTTTTTTGGCTTCTTCCGCCAGACTGGCTAGCGCGTCGCGCTTGGCCTGGGTGTCCTGGCGGAGTTGATTGATCTGCGCCAGCTCGCGCTGCAATGACTCGACCGCTTCCGCGCGTGCGCGGGAGATATAGCCGAGGTATTGCAGATTGCGCTGGGATTCTTGCGGATCGTTGCCGGACAGCAGCGCGCCCCAGGGGCTCAGGCCGCCCGCGGTCAACTGACCGCGCAGCAGCTCACCCAGTTGCTGTTGGCGGGCCGCCAATTGCTTTTCCTGGACTTCCAGTTGCCGGGTCTGGGTGGCGAGTTCGGCGGCAACCCGCTTCTGCTCCTTGTCCAGTTCGGCCAGGCGCCGGTTGGCTTCTGAAATGGCGGCTTCGGACTTTTTCAGGGCATCGCTGGCGTGGGCCTGTTGGCCCTCGCTGCGGGCGATGTCTTTCTTCAGCGCGTCGAGCTGCTTGCGGATCGAGGCGCGTTCCTTCGCGACCGCGGCGGGATCCTGCTTCTGGGCGGCAGCCGTGCCGGGTCCGCCAAGGCCGAGCCCCAGCACCACGCCCAGCAGAACGGCTGCCTGGCGCATCACTTGGCCTGAGCCTTGCCCTGTGCGGCCACGGCGGCCATGGCCGCTTCGATCTCGGCGGCATCGCCCAGATAGTAGTCGCGCAGCGGCTTCAGATTCTCATCCAGCTCGAACACCAGCGGACGCGCCGTCGGGATGTTGAGCTTGACGATGTCGTCATCGGAGATCTGCTTCAGATGCTTGATCAGCGCGCGGAGGCTGTTGCCGTGGGCGGCGATCAGCACGCGCTTGCCCGCGCGGATGGTGGGCGCGATGGTTTCATTCCAGAACGGCACGACGCGGGCCACGGTATCCTGCAGGCATTCGGTGGCGGGCACCTGCCCGGGGGCGAGGCTGGCGTAGCGCGGCTCATGGCTCGGGTGACGGGGATCGTCAGCGGCCAGCGGCTCGGGCGCGATCGCGTAGGCGCGGCGCCAGACCAGCACCTGCTCTTCGCCATACTTGGCCGCCGTTTCCGATTTGTTCAGGCCTTGCAGCGCGCCGTAATGGCGCTCGTTCAGCCGCCAGTCATGCTGGATCGGCAGATACATCCGGTCCATTTCGTCCAGTGAAATCCACAAGGTGCGAATGGCGCGCCGCAGCACGGAGGTATAGGCCTGGTCAAAATCATAGCCTTCCTGCTTGAGCAGGGCGCCGGCGCGACGGGCTTCTTCCCGGCCTTTTTCCGTCAGATCCACGTCGGCCCAGCCGGTAAAGCGATTTTCGAGGTTCCACTGGCTTTCGCCGTGACGCATCAGTACGAGTTTGTACATGTTTCCCTTAGGGCCAAAGCCGCAATGATCAAAGGTTGAATACAATCGAAGGTCTCCGCTGGCCAATCCGATGCTTGAGCCAGATTCGGAGCTAGCACTCCAGCCATTTTATAATCGCAAGCGCTCTATAG
>JBAYOI010000223.1:0-4473 GCA_041678365.1 Pigmentiphaga sp.
CACGTGGCCGCCATCAAACACGCGCTTGGCGACCGCGCCCGCGTCACGGTCGACGTCAACCAGGCCTGGAGCGAATCGCAAGCCCATGTCGGCGTGGCGGCTCTGCAGGATGCGGGTATCGACCTGATCGAGCAACCGCTGCCGCGCGCCAACAAGATCGGCCTGCGCCGCCTGTCCGAGCGCTTTAATGTGCCAATCATGGCCGATGAAGCCGTACGCGGCCCGGATGACGCCGCCGAGTTGCTGCGCCTGGGTGCGGCTCGTGTCTTTGCACTGAAGACCATGAAAACGGGTGGACTCGTCAACTTGCTGCGGACCGCGGCGGTTGCCGACGCCGGTGGCGTGGCGCTGTATGCGGGCACCATGCTTGAAGGCAGCATCGCCACCATGGCCGCCGCCCATGCTTTTGCCACGCTGCCCCAGCTTGAATGGGGAAGTGAACTGTTCGGCCCGATGCTGCTGAAAGACGACATCGTGACCGAGCGCCCTGTGTATGAGGAATTCAGCATTGGTTTGCCCACCGCCCCCGGCATTGGCGTGCAGATCGACGAAGACAAGCTGAAGTTCTACCAACGAAAAAACTGAGTTTCTTTACGTATCAACGTAAGAATCTCTCGACCTTCCAGGAGGAAACGCATCATGTTGTTTCTGGTTCGCATGGATGTGAACATCCCGACCACGATGCCCGAAGAACAAGCCAACGCGATCAAGGCGACCGAAAAAGCCTATTCGCAGGAGCTGCAACGCGCGGGCAAGTGGACCCATCTTTACCGCGTGGTTGGTGAATACGCCAACTACAGCCTGTTTGACGTTGAAAGCAATGATGAGCTGCATACGCTGCTGTCCGGCCTGCCGCTCTTTCCCTACATGAAGATCCATGTCACGCCGCTGGCGCAACATCCTTCTTCCATTCGCTAACCCGACCTACGACAAGCGCGTCGCAGGACGCGCCCGGGAGACAATCATGACGACTTTGATGCACCGTACCCTTGCCGCCGCCATTCTTGGCGTTGGCGCCAGCGTAATCGCCCCGGCCGTTATTGCCGCCGACAACTTCCCGAACCAGCCGATCCGCTGGATCGTGCCCTTCCCGCCCGGCGGCGCGATGGACAACATCGCCCGCACGCTGAGCGAGCCGATGGGCAAAAAACTGGGCCAGACCATCGTGGTGGAAAACCGCGCGGGCGCGGGCGGCAACATTGGCGCGTCGGCGGTTGCGCGCGCCAAACCCGATGGCCACACGATCATGATCGCGGCCAACGGCATGGCCGTGAACCCGGCCCTCTACCCGAACATGAACTACGATCCGATCAAGGATTTCGAGCCGATCTCCTTGCTGGCCGTGGTGCCCAACATCCTGGTCACCAACACCCAGAAAGACACGGTCAAGACCATCCAGGACGTGATCAAACTGGCCAAAGAAAAGCCGGGCCACTACACCTTCGCCTCGGCAGGCGTGGGCACCTCCATCCATTTGGCGGGCGAACTGTTCGTCAAGATGGCGGAAGTGGACATGCTGCACATCCCCTACAAAGGCAGCGGCCCCGCCATCACCGATTTGCTCGGCGGCCAGGTTGACTATATGTGGGACAGCATCACCTCGGCCAAGCCGCACGTTGAATCGGGCAAGCTGCGCGCGATTGCCGTGAGCACCGCGGATCGTTCGACCGCCATGCCTGATCTGCCGACCGTAGCCGAATCCGGCGTGCCGGGCTATGCGCTGACGCCGTGGTTCGCCACCTTCGCGCCCGCCAAAACCCCCGCCCCGATCATTGAAAAACTGCACAAAGCGATGACCGAGTCGCTGCAAGACCCGAAAGTGCAGGAAACGCTGAAAGCGATTGGCGCGGAAACCATCGGCAGCTCGTCGGAAGAGCTGGCCAAGTATCTGGCTGAAGAAAGCGTGGTCGGCCAAGCCCTGATCCGCGAACGCGGCATCACGATGCAGTAAGCCTGCCCGCAAAGGCTGAGCACCTGACTGCCTCTCCCTCAGGGTTTGGGGCGTTCAGAAAAAAACGCTAGGCCAGGCGCCGGTACAACACCGGCGCCTGGCCTTTTCTTTATCACGGCTCCGGTCCTTCACTTGGGCATCTCCCCTCCGACCACCAAACGAACCCTTTGTCTGTACTGATCAGACTCCTAGGGTCGTGGCCTCTACACAGCCCAAGGTCAACCGCTTCGGCTTCAAGAATATGCCTACGCCTGAAGCCATCTGTATTGCGCATCAAGGAAACCTTCTACCGCATCAGATCAAGCCACTATGATCAATGCCTAGTCGGACAGCTACGTTTGGTCCCTGAAGCGCGTTTGCTGAACGCTTTGCCTCGCGATTATCAAGCAATGCTTGCCGCGCAAATGCTATATGGCGATCCACCGGCGTTCACAGAGATCGTCCAGCGCCTGAGCATCTTACAAGATCGTATTAATCAACAAGCAACCGCAGGAGAAACGCCAACCTAAACCGTTCGCACGGCCTCCGCGCCTTCTTCACCCAGCACCCGCAGCACGGCATCGCATTGCGGGGGATCCAAAGGATGAATGACCAGCGACCACCGCCCTTCGTCGGACGCTGTCCGCACATGCTTGATGAAAAACTGGTGATCAGGGCGCGCCGTGATCAGACCGCCCAGCAGCATGCCCGCCATTGCACCAAAGAACAGGAAGGCGAGCGCGCTGAGGCCGGGAGAGGCGACAATCGCCGCAATGCCTGAAAGGTAAAGCAGCAGCCAAATAACAAACCCCAAGGCCAGGCCCGCCAGACCAAGCAGGCTATGGGCCCGGATGGCGGTACGCGCGATGCCGCGACTCTCCGGCTCCAGCTTACGGCCGAACTTGCGTTCTCCGGGCCGCACCGTTCTGACCTGACCGGGCAGCAACTGCGCGCGGTCCCGTAGTGCCTCCGCAACGATTTTCGCCTGCTGCTCCGTGTCAAAAGCGGCGGCAATTTTTGTGGTCGCCTGTTCACCAAACAAGGTCTGCCAAGTCATATCTTCTCCTTTTTCAGAAGCTATGTCTTTCCCAGCAATTTTCGTGCTTGCAGGACGCTGATCGATGCCATCAGCCTGGAAACCGGCGGTGGCCATGCACCGACGTTCTTCCCGTGCTAGGAGCATGGACAGCAGGAAACCCCGAATGACGTTGCCGCCATCGAAGCGGTCACGATCGCCGCCTTTTGTAAATTGAAAATACACGATAGAGTTTGTATTCCAGATTTACAAACCAGGATTTGTACAAAAGCAATTAAAAAACCGGACTTCCACACAGCGGAACTGTGGAAGTCCGGTTTTTCTTCCAACGGCATCAAGCAATCACATTTCAACGCCCGCCGCGTGCGCTTGCTCATCAGCGTGATAGGACGAACGCACCATGGCGCCGACCGCCGCATGCGTGAAGCCCATGGCATAGGCTTCTTTCTCAAACATGGCGAAGGTGTCCGGATGCACATAGCGCAGCACCGGCAGGTGATGCTCGGAGGGCTGCAGGTATTGGCCGATGGTAATCATGTCCACGTTGTGCGCGCGCATGTCGCGCATGACGTCGAGGATTTCTTCGTCGGTTTCGCCCAGGCCCAGCATCAGGCCGGATTTGGTGGGAACATCCGGGTGCAGGGCCTTGAACTCGGCCAGCAGCTTCAGCGAGTGCTCGTAGTTCGAGCCGGGGCGCGCCTGCTTGTACAAACGCGGTACGGTTTCCAGGTTGTGGTTCATGACGTCGGGCGGACCGGCGTTCAGGATCTCCAGCGCCCGGTCCAGGCGGCCACGGAAGTCAGGCACCAGGATCTCGATGCGCGTGTTCGGCGACCGTTCGCGGGTCCGGCGAATGCACTCGACGAAGTGCGCCGCGCCGCCATCACGCAAGTCATCGCGGTCCACCGAGGTGATCACGACATAGTTCAGCTTCAAGGCTTCAATGGTGCGCGCCAGGTTTTCCGGTTCGTCCACGTCAAGCGGATCCGGGCGGCCGTGGCCGACGTCGCAGAATGGGCAGCGGCGCGTGCATTTGTCGCCCATGATCATGAAGGTGGCCGTACCCTTGCCAAAGCACTCTCCGATGTTGGGACAGGAGGCTTCTTCGCACACCGTATGCAGATTGTGCTCACGCAGAATCCGTTTGATGTCATGGAAGCGCGAACTTGGCAATGCGGCCTTGACGCGGATCCAGTCCGGTTTCTTCAAGCGCTCGACCGGGATGACCTTGATGGGAATACGCGCCGTCTTGGCCTCCGACTTCTGTTTCTTGGTCGGGTCGTAGGCGGGCGCGGCGGTTGCGGATGCAGTCGTATCAGCAGCGGTGCTCATCAGAATTCCTTGTTGGCACGGGCCACCGGTGAAGCGCTCAGCTTGTGGCCAGCGCTTTTCCACCGCGCTTCAGCGCGCGTGGCGGCTCACACCAAATATTAGTAGTGTCCCCTATTCTACCGCCGCTTTGCCGCAAGCCCGATAAAACCCGCGTTCCGCCCAGGGGAAGCGGGCG
>JBAYOI010000224.1:0-4440 GCA_041678365.1 Pigmentiphaga sp.
AAACAGCGAATTTGATTGGTTCATAACCAAGGAGACATTCATGAAGCCCCTCATCCGAGCAACCCTGCTGGCCATGGCAAGCTGTGCCGTGGCAGCCTCCGCACAAGCCGCTGACAACTACCCTTCCAAACCCGTCCGCATCGTGGTTCCCGTTTCAGCCGGCGGCGGCGTGGACACCACGGCGCGCCTGATCGCCACACATTTGCGCAGCGAACTCGGTCAGACCTTCATTGTTGAAAACAAACCGGGAGCGGGCGGCAACATCGGCCTGGATTTCCTGGCCAAATCCGCGCCGGATGGCTACACGTTCGCCATCGTGCCCAACACCATGACCATCAACCACACGCTGATGGAGAACCTGCCGTTTGACACCTTCAAGAGCTTTGCGCCCGTCATCCAGATCGGCACCACGCCATCGGTACTCGGCGGCCGCGGCAATCTGGAGCCCGCCACGCTCAAGGAGTTGATTGAACACGCCAAGGCAAACCCGGGCAAGCTGACCTATGCGGGCTGCGACACCGGCTCCATCCTGCACCTGTCCGGAGAGATGTTCAAACAGCAGACCCAGACTGACATCACCCACGTGCCGTACAAAGGCTGCGCCGATTCAGTGCCGAACGTGCTTGGCGGCCAGGTGGACCTGATCTTCATCACCCTGACCAACATTGCCGCCTACGCCAAGGAAAAACGCATGCGCATCTATGCCGTGGCCAGCGATGAACGCCTGGCATTTGCGCCAGAGCTGCCCACCGGCGCGGAACAAGGCCTGCCCGACTTCAAGGTGGATGCCTGGTACGGCATGCTGGCCCCTGCGGGCACGCCTGATGCCATCATCAACAAAGTGAACGCCGCCATCAACAACATCCTCAAAAAAGAGGAAGTGCAAAGCTCACTGACAAGCAGCTATCTCACGGCGGTGGGTGGCACCCCGGCTCAATTCGGTGAAAAAATCCGCTCCGACGTCGAGCGCTACGGCGCCGTCATCAAAAGCGCGAACATCCGGATCAACTGATCGCTTGCTCAAAGCAACGCGCGGGGGCGGCCTCCATCATGGGAGCCGCCCCTTTTTCATGCGGCGCGGGGATGATATCACCACGCACTCGCTTGGCTTCTTCGGCAAACCACTGCAAGAAAGACGCGGCATAGTCCACTTCGCCACGCGCTTCGCTCAAGGGCTTACCCCCTTCCAACGTGATCAAGGTTGCCAGGTCCTCCTTGTGCTCAAGCACCAGTTCGAACCACCGATGGAGAATCCCGGAACGGTGCTTGGCGGTGGTTTTGCGCCATGCCAGCTGAGCCCGATGAGCGGCTTCGATGGCCGCTTGCGCTTCGGCCGCCTGACAGCGCGGCAACGCCAGCAAGGCCGTGCCATCGGCCGGATTGTTCAAGGTATAGGCGCCGTGGGTCGTGGATTCAATCCACGTCCCGTCAATCAAGGCGGCGGCACGCCAAAGCGCGGCATCTTTCAGTAGATTCATGGCGACCTCAGCAGGGAAAACGGCCCGTCAGGAAGGCGCTGTCAGGATCCGACGTCACCGGCAGCCTGGACGCCTCCAGGCCTTGGCGCAACATTTTCATGAAACGATCCGGGATACGCGCCGTCGGCGCACGCAAGGGGCCGCCGTTGAAGCCCGCCAACCAATCCATGTATTTCCAATGGGAGCGGTTGATGTAGTTCGAGCCGGGCATATAGGATCCCGTTGCGCCGCCCACAGCGGCCCGCGCCGGTTGCAACTGCCAGTAGAGTTCCATTGCCGCTTCCCATTGGCCGCTGCGCGCCAGGTCGAACATGCGCGGAAAGGCGTCACCCATCCACTGCGTATAGCTGGTGCCGGAAAACTGCAAGTCCATGAACTTCATCAACGGAATGACATCGCTTTCGATCGGACAACTGATCACCACGTCATCCTTGAAACGATGATAGGACTCGATCAAGCCCCCGATGTGCGGGAAGCCCTGTTCAGCTTTCAGCGACGCCACATTCGGACACGCATTGATCAGGCGACGGATCAAGTCGGGCGACATGCCTTGTGGATGTACGCGCTCAAAGCCCCACAGCGGGATGGCAAACAGCATCACCGCCAGATCGGTCGCATCGCAAAACGCCTTGGTGTAATCAAAGATCTCCTGCTCCGACGTGGGCCAGAACGTGGAGGGATAAGACAGCAGCACAATATCCGCCCCCGCTTTTTCAGCCAGCTTCACCGCCTCGATGTTTTCCTGCAAGGTGCCGAATCCCGCATGAAAGAACAGCCCCAGCTTGTCGCCGGCCGTCTCCTTGGCCCAGGCGGTGAACTGCGCGTTCTCTCCCGGGGTGATCGCCACCTCGGTGCACAGCAAGGTATAGGTGAAGCCCAGCTCCACCACCCGTTGCACGTCATGACGAATGCCTTGTTCATTCAGGCGCTTCAGATCCGCGCTATAGCTGGGGATGGTCACAGACGAACATCCCACCAGCTTCTCGCGCGCCCACTCGCGCGCTTCGTGTTTTTTGTAATTGGCCATGGCTATCTCAATATCCGTGTTTATTTATCAATCGTCAGAATCGTCTGGTTCAAGCGCTGACAGCGGCCCGCCGCCTGCGCCTTGCGCAGCAGCATTTCCGCAATGACCACGTCCTGCAATGCGGTCCCGACGGATTTGTAGAGCACGATGTCATCGCGGTGACAACGGCCGGGCGCTGCGCCCGAGGCGAGGTCGGCCAGGCTGATCATCTTGCTTTCAAGCGCCACGCCCGCCTGCTTTGCCGCCAGCGCGTCGCCGGTGTCGTGGGCAACCTCGGCGGGCATGTCCGCCACAATGCACGCCGCGCGCGCCAGGGTTTGCGCATCCACTTCGCGCTGCTCCGGTAGCGTGGAACCGATGGACACCACCGTCATGCCCGGTTCCAGCCAGCTTCCTTGCAGTACCGGCGTTTCGTCGCGGCTGCGGGCGGCGCACAAGACCACGTCCGCGCCTTGAACCGCCTGTTGCGCACTGTCCGCCGCCTGGATATCCGAGATCCCGTGCTTGAACACGGTCACGAAGCGTGCCCGGCTCGCCGGGCTGGGACTGAACACGCGCACCCATTCAATGTCACGCACCGAGGACAAGGCGGAAAGCAGCCCTTGCGCCTCATAGCCGCTGCCGATGACCGCCACGCGCAGTGCTTTGGCGGGCGCCAGCAGATCCACGGCGACCGCCGCAGTGGCCGCCGTCCGGATGCCGGTGACCTGGTTGCCATCGATCAGGGCGACCAGGTCCATCGTTTTTTGATCGAACAAGGAAATGAGATAGCTGGCGCGGTGGATGGCGGGTGAAGCGGCAATCAATTTACAGCCCATATACTCGCCAGACGGCGAGACCGCGCACAAGCCGCGCAGCCAGAAACCATCGCCGCGCGCCATCACACGCGGCGGCACCATTTCATCCTGTAGAGGGCCGGCATGGGCGGCGCGCAGCGCCGAGACGGCATCGCGCCAGTCCGCCAGCTCGGTCACGGCATCATCCCCGATGAACACGGTGGGGGCCTGGATCACGCCCGCCGCGGATACGTCCTTCAACATCTGCTTCTCCTGTGATTGCGTCCCTACCTTAAAAGCGCGGCAGGGAGCGAGCTAGAGAGCAAAGCTGAAAGCAGCTATCTATTGAATAGATAACAAGGGGAGTTCGTGCGTTTTACTTGAGCAGGGCGGGCACGACCTGCATCAACAAGCGCTGGACTTCACGCGTCGCCAGGGTGTGAGGCCGACGCAGTGTATGCGCCAGCACGACGCTGCGGGGCAAGATCGGGTTGATAATGCGGGCGCTGGTCAGCACCTCGTCCCGTTCCTCTTCGAACAAACCGGAGGTCAAGGCATAACCGCCGCCCGCCGCCGCCACTTCATGCTGCAAACGAATGGAGTTGGCCTCCACGGAGAAGTTCAGGCGCAAATTCCTGGCCTCCGCCAGGCTGTCCAGACGCGCCCGCAGCGGATGCGGGCGGCTGGGAACGATCAGCGGCATGTCCTCCAGGGCGGCCAGCTCCACCGACGCTTGCCGCATCAGCGGCGCATCGCGGCGACCCACCACCAGCAAGTGCGCCTGGACCAGCACCATTTCACCGATTTCGGAAGGTGGGCCCTCCCTGAGCAACAGGCCCATGTCCAAGCGGCCTTCCTGCAGCTGCTCTTCAATAAAACCGCTAGCTCCTTCGCTCAAATGCAGCCTCACGCCGGGCAGGCGTTCCCGGACCCGCGCATATAAGGCCCGCGCGACCATCGCCACACTGGAAGGAAGCAGGCCGACCCGGACCTCGCCGGTGGCGATCCCGCCCGTGGACTCAATGGAATCCGCCAAACTTTCCGCCTCCGCAATCAAGGCCTGGATGCGGGGGAAAATCTGCTGCCCGAACTCCGTCAGCACCACCCCGCGTCCGGTGCGCCGAAACAGGCGGTTCTTGCACTCGCGCTCGAGTTGACT
>JBAYOI010000225.1:0-4423 GCA_041678365.1 Pigmentiphaga sp.
AAGCGCATCATCAACGAGCCCACCGCGGCCGCATTGGCCTTCGGCCTGGACAAGTCCTCGAAGGGCGACCGCAAGATTGCCGTCTATGACTTGGGCGGCGGCACCTTCGACGTCTCCATCATTGAAATCGCCGACGTTGATGGCGAGATGCAGTTTGAAGTGCTGTCCACCAACGGCGACACCTTCCTGGGCGGTGAAGACTTTGACCAGACCCTGGTCAGCTACATCATGGGCGAGTTCCAGAAAGACCAGGGCGTTGACCTGTCCAAGGACGTGTTGGCCTTGCAGCGCCTGAAGGAAGCGGCCGAGAAAGCAAAAATCGAGCTGTCTTCGTCGGCGCAGACCGAAATCAACCTGCCGTACATCACGGCGGATGCCTCCGGTCCGAAGCACCTGACCCTGAAACTGACCCGCGCCAAGTTCGAGGCCCTGGTTGAAGCGTTGATCGATCGCACCATCGAGCCCTGCCGCATTGCCATCAAGGATGCGGGCGTCAAGGTGTCTGACATTGACGATGTGATCCTGGTCGGCGGCATGACCCGCATGCCGAAGGTGCAGGAGAAGGTCAAGGAGTTCTTCGGCAAAGAGCCGCGCAAAGACGTCAACCCGGACGAAGCCGTGGCTGCAGGCGCCGCGATTCAGGGTTCGGTGCTGTCGGGTGACCGCAGCGACGTGCTGCTGCTGGACGTGACGCCGCTGTCGCTGGGTATTGAAACCCTGGGCGGCGTGATGACCAAAATGATCAAGAAGAACACCACGATTCCGACCAAGTTCTCGCAAGTGTTCTCCACGGCCGATGACAACCAGCCCGCCGTGACCATCAAGGTCTACCAGGGCGAGCGTGAAATCGCCGCGGGCAACAAGGCGCTGGGCGAGTTCAACCTGGAAGGCATTCCACCCGCAGCGCGCGGCTTGCCGCAGATCGAGGTGACCTTCGACATCGACGCCAACGGCATTCTGCACGTCTCGGCCAAAGACAAGGGCACGGGCAAAGAGAACAAGATCACCATCAAGGCCAACTCCGGTCTGTCCGAGGAAGAAGTCGAGCGCATGGTGCAGGACGCCGAGGCGAACGCCGAGGAAGACAAGAAGGTCGCTGAGCTGGCGATGGCCCGCAACCAGGCGGACTCCTTGGTCCACGCGACGCGCAAGTCGCTGGAAGAGTACGGCGACAAGCTGGAAGCGGCTGAGAAAGAAGCCATTGAAGCAGCGGTCAAAGACTTGGAAGAGGCGGTCAAATCCGGCGACAAGGCCGAGATTGACGCCAAAACCGAGGCCTTGTCAGCAGCTTCGCAGAAGCTCGGCGAGAAGATGTACGCCGACATGCAGGCTCAGCAGGCAGCCGCGGGCGGCGCGCCGGAAGGCCAGCCGGGAGATGACAACGTGGTTGACGCAGACTTCAAGGAAGTCAAGCGCGATTAATCAACAAGCAAGCGGGCCGTCAGGCCCGTTCTTGCATCATTGGTTCGGCACGGTAGGAGCGAGCAGGGCTCGCGAACGGTTTGTGCTTGGGCCTGGTTCGCGAGCCCTGCTCGCTCCTACGTATTGACGGCCATGATGGCCAACTATCATGTCTAAATCTGATTTATACGAAGTATTGGGCGTTGCACGGAACGCGTCCGACGATGAACTCAAAAAGGCCTACCGAAAGCTGGCCATGAAATATCATCCGGACCGCAATCCCGACAACAAAGAGGCCGAAGAAAAATTCAAAGAGGTGAAGTACGCCTACGAGATCCTGTCCGATCAACAAAAGCGTGAAGCCTATGACAGCTACGGTCATGCCGGCGTGGATCCGAACGCAGGTATGGGAGCGGGCATGGGCGGGGCGGGCGGTTTTGCCGACGCCTTTGGCGATATCTTCGGCGAGATTTTCGGTGCCGGCCGCCGTGGCGGTGGCGGCGGTCCGCAGGTGTATCGCGGCGCTGACCTGAAGTACGGCCTGGAAATCACGCTGGAGCAGGCGGCTTTTGGCTTTGAAACGGAAATCCGCGTCCCCAGCTGGGATAATTGCGAGCCCTGCAAGGGCACGGGCGCCAAGCCCGGCACGGAAGCCAAAACCTGCCACACTTGCGGCGGCGCGGGCGTGGTCCGCGTCCAGCAGGGTTTTTTCAGCGTGCAGCAAACCTGCCCGACCTGCCGCGGCAGCGGCCAGGAAATTTCGGATCCTTGCACCCACTGTCATGGCCGGGGCAAGGTCAAGAATACGAAAACCCTGTCGGTCAACATTCCGGCGGGGATCGATGACGGCATGCGCATCCGCTCCAGTGGTAATGGCGAGCCGGGTGTCAACGGCGGCCCGCCGGGCGACCTCTACGTTGAGGTGCACATCAAGCCGCACTCGATCTTCCAGCGCGATGGCGACGACCTGCACTGCGAGCTGACGATCCCGTTCACCACGGCGGCGCTGGGCGGCGAGCTGGAGGTGCCGACACTGGGCGGACGCGGCACGATCACGATTCCGGAAGGAACGCAGTCCGGCAAAGTCTTCCGCTTGCGCGGCAAAGGCATTCGCGGCGTGCGTTCCAGCTATCCCGGCGATCTGTATTGCCACGTCACGCTGGAAACGCCGGTCCGCCTGACCGACAAGCAGAAGGAATTGCTGCGCGAGTTTGAAGCCTCCCTGTCGGACGGGGGTGAAAAACACTCGCCCCAAAGCAAGTCCTGGACGGATCGGGTCAAGAACTTCTTCAGCTGATCTTGTTGCCTTACACGACAAAGGGAGCCTTCGGGCTCCCTTTGTCGTTGAGGCGGCTTGACTTTGCGCAAGCGCGGCCGCCTGCGCAGGAAGCGCCGTTTTAATTCAATTCAAGATTGAGGCTTTTGGCCACACCGCCCCATTTGGCGTTTTCAGCTTGCAGGAACTGCTTGAATGCGGCGGGCGTTTGCGGGTCGGGAATGGTGCCGAGTTTCTCGAAGCGCTCAATGACCTTTGGATCTTTCAAGGTTTTCTGAATGGCGTCGCTGAGCTTTTTGCTGACCTCGTCGGGCAGGTTGGCCGGGCCGAACAAGCCAAACCAGCCTTGTGCGCTGAACCCGGGATAGCCGGATTCCGCTACGGTGGGCACGTCCGGCACGGCGGGCGCGCGTTCCGGGCCGGTGATGCCGATGATTTTCAGTTTGCCGCTCGACAGGTTGTTGACCACGGACACCAGCGAGGTTTCAAACGACAGATTGATGTGGCCGGCCAGCAAGTCCTGCAGCGCGGGCGCCGCGCCGGTGTACGGGACGTGCAGTAGATCGACCTGCGCATGCTGGGCGAACATCTCGGCGGTCAAGTGCGGAATGGAGCCCACGCCCACGCTAGCGTAGTTGATTTTTCCAGGGTGCTGTTTGGCGTAGGCCACCATTTCTTGAACGGTATTGAAGGGAGTGTCCTTGTTGGCCACGATGGCGCCATCGGTCTTGATGACATTGGAAATGGGCGTGAAGTCCTTATCGGGGTCAAAGCCCAGTTTCTTGGTCACGTGGGGCGCAATGGAAATCCCGCTGACCGTCAGGATGCCGAGGTTGTAGCCGTCGGGCTTGGCGCGGGCCAGATAGGCCGTGCCGATATTGCCGCCCGCGCCGGGGCGGTTTTCAACCACCACGGGCTGGTTCAGGTGTTTGGACAGGTTTTCAGCCACGATGCGGCCCGCCACGTCCGTCACCCCGCCCGCGGGAAACGGAATCATCAAGGTAATGGGCCGGTTCGGATAGCTGGACTGCGCTTGAGCCAGGGCGGGGGACATTGCCGCGATGGCCAGGGTTGCTGCGAGGGTTCTTTTCTTCATCGTTGTCTCCGGAGATGGTAGGGGAAAGAATAGGCACTACACAGTGAGAACCACTTTGCCGATATTGTTGTTATGTTCAACATAATGGTGAGCGCGTGACGCTTCGGAAAGCGGAAACGTTTCAGCAATCAGCGCCTGGAGGCGCCCGGTCTCCAGGTGATTCGCCCAGGCTTGCATGGCCCGGGCCGTCATGGCCGCTTTTTCGGCCTGGCTGACGGTCTTCATGACCGTGCCTTCGATTCTGAGCCGGCGGTGCAGCACAAGATCGAGCGGCAAGTTGCCGCTGCCGCCGCCTTGCAGACCGAGCTGGATCAGGCGGCCCGCCACATTGAGAGCGCGAATATTGCGCTCCAGATAGGGGCCGCCAATGCAGTCAACGATCAGATCCACGCCGCCTGCCGGGGTTTGGGTGCGGATGGCCTCAAGAAAGTCCTGCTGTTGGTAGTCGATCGTCAGCGTTGCGCCCAGCGTTTGCAAGGCGTCGTGCTTGCGGCCGCTGCTGGTTGTGGCAATGACGGATGCGCCTTGTTGCGCGGCCATCTGGACCAGCAGGGTGCCCACGCCGCCGCCCGCGCCGTGGATCAGGACGGCCTGTCCGGCTTGCAGTTGGCCCAGGTGAACCAGGGCCTGGTGCGCGGTGACCAGGGCCT
>JBAYOI010000226.1:0-4397 GCA_041678365.1 Pigmentiphaga sp.
AGGGGGCGACACCGGCGGACTGGCGGAGCCAGCTCCGCGGTGTCCTGGATCGCTGAGCTGCTTAATTTGCGTTGGTTGCTGACTCAGCGCGATGGTCCAGGTGGACCGACGTTCTTCTGTAGGCGGGTGTTGCTCGCGAACTAGGTTAACTCGGGGGGGCAGCGCTCGCGCCTACGGCGCGACGCCCGCTTCTTCCAGGTTCCAGCGTGGTTTGACGGTGAACGAGGAGCGTTGTTGCGTCAGGTCCACCAGGCCAGCCTGGATGCGCAGGGCGGCGGCATAGGCGATCATCGCGCCGTTGTCGGTGCACAGCGCCAGCGGCGGAAAGAAGGCTTGCGCCTGGCGCTTGGCCAAGGCTTGGTCAAGACGTTCACGCAATAAGGAATTGGCGCCCACGCCGCCGGCAATGACCAGGCGTTTCAAGCCGGTTTGATCGAGCGCCTTGACGGACTTGGCCACCAAGACGGTGACAATCGCTTCCTGGGTGGCCGCGGCCAGATCGGCCATGTCCTGCGCATTGTCCGGGTCGAGCTTTTTCATCCGCGTCAGTACAGCGGTCTTCAGGCCGCTGAAGCTGAAGTCCAGGTCCGGGCTGTGCAGCATCGGGCGGGGCAGGTCGAACCGGTTGGGATTGCCGCGTTCGGCCATGCGGGACAGAGCGGGGCCGCCGGGATAGCCCAAGCCCATCAGCTTGGCGCTTTTGTCGAAGGCTTCGCCCGCCGCGTCATCCAGCGTTTCACCGAGGATTTCATACTGGCCGACGCCATCCACCCGCATCAATTGGGTATGGCCGCCGGACACCAATAAAGAGACGAACGGAAATTCGGGCTTGGGGTCCGCCAGCAACGGCGACAGCAGATGCCCTTCCAGATGGTGGATCGGGATGGCGGGCAGGTCCAGTGACCAGGCCATGGATTGCGCAACGCTGGCGCCAACCAGCAGGGCGCCAGCCAGGCCCGGCCCGGCGGTATAGGCGATGGCGTCCACCTGGTCCAGCGTCAGTCCCGCTTCCGCCAGGACCTGCCGCGTCAGCGGCAGCACGCGCCGGACGTGGTCGCGCGAGGCGAGTTCGGGCACCACGCCACCATAATCCTGATGCATGGCAATCTGGGAATGCAGGGCATGCGCCAGCAGCCCTTGTTCGGTGCTGACCAGCGCCACGCCGGTTTCATCACACGAGCTTTCAAAGCCCAAGACAATCATGAGACGTTCAGCAGTAAACTGCTTTCAGGGAAGAAATCAATCGAAAGAGTGTAGCACCTTGCACAGTACGGCTGGCTCTTTGAAAAAAGAAGTGCTATAGTGTACGGCTACTCCCATTAAGGTAGTGCAAAGCATGCGTAGCGTAGGCAAATCTATGCAGTCAAGTGCTATGCAGGCAAGCGCTACTTTTGATTGATTG
Organism: Pigmentiphaga sp.; assembly: GCA_041678365.1. Taxonomy (GTDB): domain Bacteria; phylum Pseudomonadota; class Gammaproteobacteria; order Burkholderiales; family Burkholderiaceae_B; genus Pigmentiphaga. The sequence goes on from JBAYOI010000226.1 coordinate 1,403, forward strand.
ACTAACTAACTTCTTGAGGCAAGCTCTACATGCCCACAATTCGCGTTAAAGAAAATGAGCCGTTTGAGGTCGCCCTGCGTCGTTTCAAGCGCACCATTGAAAAGACTGGCCTGCTGACCGAACTGCGCTCGCGCGAGTTCTACGAGAAGCCCACGGCTGAGCGCAAGCGTAAACTCGCTGCCGCCGTTAAGCGTCACTACAAGCGTATTCGTAGCCAGCAGCTGCCTAAGCGCATGTACTGATGCGTGTCGGGGCTGCTTACGTAGTCCGTAGCGCCAGAACTGAATACGCTCACGCCAATGCCGCTGAGGCTTATGCCCAGCGGCTTTTGGCGTTTCATGAACCCAGGTTGTTTCTCCAAGGAAAGTAAGCATGAGCGACGTTTCTCTCAAAGCGCGGATAGCGGAATCGATCAAGCAGGCCATGAAGGCCAGGGAAGCGGCCCGGCTCGGCACCTTGCGCCTGATTGCCGCGGCAATCAAGCAGAAAGAGGTGGATGAGCGCACGGAGTTGAATGACGCTGACGTGGTTGCCATCCTGGAAAAACAGGTGAAGCAGCGCCGGGAATCCATTGCCGCGTACGAGCAGGCCGGGCGCACGGAGACCGCCGAGCAGGAAAAAGCGGAAATGGCGGTGTTGCAGGAGTTTTTGCCTGCGCAGGCCGATGCCGATGAAATCCATGCCGTCATTGATGCCGCCTTGGCAGAGGTGACCGCGCAGGGTGTGTCGGGTCCCGCCGCCATGGGCAAGATCATGGCGCTGGTCAAGCCCAGGCTGGCCGGGCGCGCTGACATGGCTGCCGTTTCGCAACAAATCAAAGCCCGTCTGAACTGAGCGTTTTGACCGGGCATGATCCCAGATAGTTTCATCCAGGACCTGCTGACGCGCGTCGACATCGTCGATGTGGTCGGGCAGCATGTGGCGCTGAAGAAAGGCGGCGCCAACCTGTTGGGACTCTGTCCTTTCCATACTGAAAAAAGTCCGTCGTTCACCGTCAGCCCCACCAAGCAGTTCTATCACTGCTTCGGCTGCGGCGCGCATGGCACGGCCATTCGTTTCCTGATGGCCCACCAGGGGGCCAGCTTCCCGGAGGCCGTGCGCTCCTTGGCCAGCACGGTCGGCATGGTCGTACCGGAAACGCCGCGCAGTCCGCGCTTGCAGGCGGCGCAGGCACAGCGCAAAGCCACGCTTTCGCGCCATTCCGAATTACTGGAAATGGCCAACCGGCATTACCGCCAGCAACTGAAGCAGGCGGTGGGCGCCATCAACTACCTGAAGCGGCGCGGCGTCAGTGGAGAAATCGCGGCGCGTTTCGGGCTGGGCTGGGCGGGTCCGGACCGGCAGGGGCTCTCCCAGGTCGTGCCGGATTACCAGGATGCGCTGTTGGTCGAATCCGGCCTGGTCATCGTCAATGACGAAGGGCGGCGCTATGACCGTTTCCGGGAGCGTGTCACCTTCCCGATCCGCAATACGCGCGGCCATCTGATCGGGTTCGGGGGAAGGCTGATTGCGCCGGGCGAGCCCAAATACCTGAATTCGCCGGAGACGCCGGTTTTCAGCAAGGGGCAGGAGCTCTACGGTCTGTGGGAAGCCCGGCAAGCCATCCGCAAGGCGGGCATGGTGGTCGTGGTGGAAGGCTATATGGATGTGGTGGCGCTGGCGCAGATGGGCGTGGACTACGCTGTTGCGACCCTGGGGACGGCCACCACGTCCACGCATGTGCAGAAGCTGTTGCGGGTGGCTGACCAGTTGGTGTTCAGCTTCGATGGCGACGCCGCCGGCCGCAAGGCGGCCTGGCGCGCCCTGGAAGCCTGCCTTCCCTTGCTGCGGGATGACGCGCTGCTGCGTTTCATGCTGCTGCCGGATCAGCATGACCCGGATTCCTTCGTTCGTGAACACGGCGCGCAGGGTTTTCAGGAGCAGATCAAGCAGTCGCCTTCGCTGTCGCAATTCCTGCTTGAAGAGCTGGCCCGCCGCTATGCCTTGAATGATGCCGAGGGGCGCGCCCGCTGCATCCATGAAGCCAGGCCGTTGATCCAGGCCATGCCCGCGGGTGCGCTGCGATTGCAGGTCATGCATGAGCTGGCAAGAATGACCTTGTTGACGCCGGATGAGGTGGCGCAACTGATTCCGGTGCAGGACAGCCCTTCCGGGCCGCTGGTGCAGACGGCCGCGGAGCGCCGTCCGCCTCAAGCGCGTCCCCCGGGTGCTGACGGGGCCATGGCGCCGGAAGCGCCGGGTGATGACGGCTATGAGGCGATTCCCTGGGACGCCTATGAAGAGGGGGGGCGATCAGAGGGCGGCGCGGGCGGAGGCGGGAAACGTGCCGGTTTCAAAGGCGCGAACCGCTCGAAACGCTGGGGCCGTCCGGAAGAAAACGCCGATGCCTATGTTGGGCCGCGCGCGGCGGTGACACCGCTGGCAAACCGCCTGCTCCAACTCTTGCTGTCCCACCCGGGTTTGGCGCAGGAAGTGGGCGAGGACGCTTGGCAGGTGTTGTCTGAGAACGACGGTACGGGCGTGGTCTGCGAACTGATCGAGTTGATCCGCCAGACGGGAGCGCGGCATGCGGGGGCATTGCTGGAGGCGGCCGAGGGCAAGCGCTTGGAAGCGCCTCTTGTTTCCGCGTCAACAGCCTCTATCTATGAGGAAGAGCTGCCGGAGCCGGTGGCGGAGTGGAAGGACGCGCTGCGGCGCGTCGAGATCCAGTTCCTGCAGGCAAAGCAGAGTGCCCTGGTGTTGCGCGGACTGAACGGAGAGGAAGACAAGGCCCGGTATCTGCAACTGGCAAGGCGCCTGTTGGAGTTGGAAAAGCGGGGATGATAGAATAAAGGGTTTCGCGTTGTGCAATGCGAAGCAGTGCGGAAGGACGCGCTAGGGTATAAACGCGCAGGTGGTAGAAGGGCAAGTGGTAGAAGGCAAGCGTTAATGATAATAGGTGGAACAGCGGGTAGCAGAAGCAGTAGGTAGCAAAAGCAGTAGGTAGCAAAAGCAG
>JBAYOI010000227.1:0-4396 GCA_041678365.1 Pigmentiphaga sp.
CAAGAACCGCCATGCCTACTGATACCAACCAACAAGGAGAACCATGATGTGGTACTTCGCCTGGATCCTCGGCCTCGGACTCGCCGCCGCCTTTGCCGTGCTCAACGCCATGTGGTTTGAGCTACGCCATGTGGAGGACGAGCGAAATCAAGCGGATTAAGCCCGAACCTCTCGTCTGCACCCTGGCCCCGGTGAACTGCATGCAGACGCCGGGGCTGTTTTTTTCGTGCCCTGCGAAATCGATAACAACGAAAAATCAGCACCACCGCTTAAAAGTAAGCACTCACCCCTTTAGTAAAAGAAAAAACCGTTGCATGACAGCAACTCATCCCAAAACAGGCCCCTGTGGATAAGTCCTGGGAAGCCAATTGTGCACAGCTTGTGCATCAATTCTGGATAACTCAGCTGAAATCAAAATGTGGAAAAGTTATTCAGAAAACCGGTACACCCTGTGCATAAGCTTATCCACATGTTTAAAACCCTTTTAAATCATTGAAAAATAAAGGGAAACTGACGGATGAAAACTTATCCACAGACACATATCTACTACTACGAAGTAGATATATAAAGATTGGGATAACAACAAAAGCCAAAGCAAACATTCCCTCTCTTCATCAAAGAAAGAAAATTTCACCCTCTCAAGCAAAACAGGTAGAGTGAATGGGTCAGTGAAGGAATATTTCGCTGACTGATGAAACGTGTTGAAGCACGCATTGGCTTGCACGCGGTCGGTAATGCGGTTTTCTTGCCGACGAGCAGCGCCCGCAAGCAAAAAGAAGTGGGTTATCCACAAGCCCGACTCTACGGTTTGTGAATACCCACTTTCATTTTGACGATTGCCAATGCTGACTCTTGTTTAACCCTAAGCACTTTTGGCCATGCTGTACCAATTCATTCTGGGCTTGCTCATTGCCCTGGCAGGTTCGTTGATTGCAGTGTTCATTGATTCGCCTTTGCCTTGGATGCTGGGGGCGCTGGTACTGACGGCAATCACCAAGATGGCGGGTCTGCAAACCAGCAGCCATCATCGAATGCGCAATGCGGGACAACTGATCATTGGGGTCGGCCTGGGCGCTTACTTCACGCCTGTGGTGCTGCAAGAAGTTGGCCAATATATGGGGGCTATTGCAGCGGGAGCCATTTTTGCCGTGCTGCTGGGTTTTTATGGCACGTGGGCAATCAGCCGGTTTGGGAAGGTTGATGCCAAGACCGCCTATTTTTCAAGCCCGATTGGCGGCGCTGCTGAAATGTCCGTCTTGGCAGAGCATTACGGTGGACGCATGGACCTGGTGGCGTCCGCCCACAGCCTGCGCATTTTGACGGTCGTGGTGACCATGTCATTGGCGTTCAGGATGCTGGGGCTGGGTGAGGCCGTCCCGGCCGCTCCCAGCGTCACGGTTGATCAATTCAAGCTGCTGATCCTGCTGGCTGGCGCAGCGGCCGTGGCGCTGTTGGCAGCCAAACTGAAGCTGCCGAATGCGTGGGTCATGGGGCCGATGCTGCTTTCCATCCTGCTGACTTCGCAAGAGTGGAGTTTGTCCAGCGTGCCTCAGTGGATGATCAACTTTGCTCAATTGGCCATTGGATGGGCACTCGGTGACAAATTCGGTCCTTCTTTTTTGAAGAAAGCCCCGCGTTTTCTGACCGTCGTTTTTCTTTTCACGTTCTCGTCCATCCTGCTTTGCCTCGGATGCAGTTGGGTCATCAGTGGGCTCACGGACATTCCGTTGGCAACCGTGGTGTTGGGTACGGCCCCCGGCGGTATTTCAGAAATGTGCATCATGGCCAAAGTATTGCAGTTGGGCGTCCCGCTGGTGACGGCGTTTCAGGTCTTGCGCCTGTTCGTTGTGCTGATGGTGACGGGACCGCTGTATCGCCACGTCCTTTGCAAACTCGACCTGTTCAAGAATCAGGAAATAAGGCTGGTTGCAAAATAGCCCACATATTTCATTAATGTCATTGATTCGGTCATGTCCGGCGGTTATTCTGAGCGCTGGTCCAAGCGTGTTTCTTGCCGTGTACGGCAAGACCAGGCAAAGGCTGGCTTGATGGAGCGCCATAGCGGCGCTCCAGAATTGCAGCGAAGAAGCGTCGGTCTCGGCTTGGCGTTCTTCACGTCGCTGGTGCGCCCACCCACTGATTGAACAGTTGTGGACGCAATGCACTATTTTTATATCTAGAGGACGCCACAATGGCACAGAAGGGCAAGGTTAAGTGGTTTAACGCAGACAAAGGTTTCGGTTTCATTACGCCGGACGCTGGCGGACCTGACGTTTTCGCACATTTTTCCGCAATTACGGGCCGAGGCTATCGCAGCCTGAATGAAGGCCAGGAAGTCGAGTTTGAAATCACTGACGGTCCGAAAGGTCCCCAGGCTTCTGATATCAAACCGCTGTAAACGTTTTCGGCGAAGTGCTTGCGCCCTTGCCTTGAATTCGTGAAGCCCCTGCTTGGCAGGGGCTTTTTGTTTTTAAAAGGTGTTGGCAAGGTGAGATCGTCTCTAAGATGGCTTCAGAAGCGTTTTGAGCGCATTTTTCCCGATGAGGCAGCGGATTGTCCAGGGCAGGACTGTGAAGCCGACTAGAACGCTTCAGGAGCTTTTTAGAGGATGAGGATGGGTGTGTGCTCATGCAGTTGAGCTTCAGCATCAAATGCTAGATATTTACCTTATTTCTTATAGTCGCTTAACACTTCCGGATTGGCCAGCTTGACCTCCTTCTGTTCAAGCCAATCCAGAATGTTCTTGAAGGCGTCACCAAAATAAAGCTCATAGCTATCTTGTTCAACATAACCGAGATGCGGTGTTGCAATGACATTCTCCATCCGGATCAGCGGATGGCCTTGCAAGGTAGGCTCTGTCTCAAAAACATCAATGGCAGCCATGCCGGGACGGCCTCTGTTCAAAGCTAGAACCAAGGCGTCATTGTCAATAAGTTCAGCTCTTGATGTGTTGACGAGTAAACTTTCTGGACTCATCTTGATGAGGTCATCCAGTTTGATAATTCCTTGGGTTTCTTTATTGAGGCGCAGGTGCAAGCTGATCACATCGCACTCTGAAAAGAAGGTTGACTGATCAATGGATATATTCAATCCATCCTGTTTTGCCCGTTCCAGGGTACTGGATCTTCCCCAGACGGTTACGTTCATGTCAAAGGCCTGGGCATAGCGGGCAATCCGTTGCGCGATTTTCCCGTATCCAAATAATCCGAGGGTTTTTCCATGTAAATTACGTCCCAAGCCGAAATTGGCGGGCATATTTGATGATTTGAGGCCTGATTGTTGCCAAGCACCTTGTTTCAGATTGGCCGCGTATTGCGGAATACGGCGGCTGGCGGCCATGATAAGCGCCCAAGTCAGCTCTGCGGGCGCAATTGGAGATCCTGTGCCAACGAGAACGGGTATGCCTCTTTCCGTACAACTGGCCAAGTCAATGTGAGAAGCGCCGCCGCCGGTTTGGCTGATGATTTTAAGATTAGGCAGCTTATCCAATAGTTGTTTGCTGATGGATGTACGCTCACGGATCAGAACCAGCGCCTCGGTATCACGCAAACGAACGGCTAATTGTCCCAATCCTTTGACGGTATTATTGAAAATCTTAACTTCGTGCCCTTCCAGGTAATTGAAGCAGTTCAGTTTACGAACTGCATCTTGGTAATCGTCAAGAATCGTAATACGCATAAGAGCCTCGTTTGCATCAAGGTAAATCAATGACCGAGTCAGCTTGGGACGATAAGAAGGTTGAGCCGTCGCCTACTCGACCGTCGGTCATTACTGGGGATAACGTAAGTTCCAATATAAAAGATGAGAGCGCTTATCACCAGCCATATGAGTGCCGCCCCGGGTTTATTAAGAGATGTATTGTTTCACGTGAAACAATACATCCGTTCTCTGACCGCGCAGCCACGCGTTCGCCTCACCGTTGGCGGCGAGGAATATCCATGCAGTGCCGAAGGCACCCTGCGGGGTAGGCGGAGAAGCAGCGATCTCTTGGTGGAGGACTTCGTGCTCTCTAACCACTTAGACGCTTTCTTTCATACTGTTGGACAAGGTGTGCTAGGGAATGTTTCACGTGGAACATTTTGAGGAGCGAGTGAAATATAAATATTGAAAGAAACCCACCCTGATACGCTCATGTTTCACGTGAAACATAAGAGGCCGTGAGGAGCTCGACTAACGTTGGTCCTTTCTCACCCTGCATAAGTGCTTTTTAGACCTATGGACAGCACCCCCCTCGGTCTCACCTTAGAACAGGCTTGTGTCTAGACTCCATGCCCAAAGAATAAACTTTGTTTCCTTGGTTTCGCGTTCAAGGTGGTGATCCTATAATGGTAGCCATTCATTGCGCTTTTTATGGCTTGCCTGACGGGCCGTTTCAATAAAAGCACCGTATTGGACC
>JBAYOI010000228.1:0-4395 GCA_041678365.1 Pigmentiphaga sp.
GGCGCCGCGGCCTGAACACGTCAACCTGCCCGACTCGACGCTGCACTTGCTGCAAGGCCTGCAAGGCGCCTGTTCGGGCGCGCTGGCCCTGGTGTCCGGCCGAGACAGGAACAGTCTGCTCCCGCTGATCCGCGACACGCCCATCGCCTTGATCAGCAGCCACGGCGCCTGCATGCATGGTGCGTCGGGAGAGCCCCGCTGGGAAGCCGAACTCGACCCTGGCGGCTATGCGCGGCTGCATGACTCGCTGACGCGCCTGATCCAGCCCTACCCCCGCGTGTGGATTGAACAGAAGTCCCACGGACTGGCCGTTCATTTCCGCCAGGATCCGCAAGCGGAGGCGCTGCTGACGGATCGGCTCGACGCCCTGGCCTTGGCGCATCCGGATCTCCCCCTTACCCGTGGCCATTGCGTCGCCGAGTTCCGCGTGGACGGCTTCAACAAAGGCGAGGGCTTGGCCCGCGCCCAGTGTCAGGCGCCGTTCAAGGGGCGGACCCCCGTCATGATCGGCGACGATCTCACCGATGAAGACGCCTTTGACTATGTCAATGAACAAGGAGGCATCAGCATTCGTATCGGGCAGCCGCTACCTGCCAGCGCCGCCCGGTTTCTGCTGCCGGACCCCTTCAGCCTGCTGGGGCTGTTGCATGCCTGGCTGACCACGCCGGACGAGGCGCCGCCGCTGGAAGACCTTGCCCACGTACAGGCGATTTGAGAAGGACGCAACCATGAACCCCCTCCTCGTTTCCCCCGCCACCACCTGTCTGCGGATCTGTTTACCGCCTGGATATAGCGATCCCGGGACGCAGCAAGGCCTGGAATTCATTGCCAAGGAACTGGCTGTCCTGATGGGTCTGCGCGAAGTGAAAATGGTGGATAGCTTCCGCCCCGAGCCGGGGCGGCGCAGCTATGCCTTGCCCCCGCAAACGCTGACGCGGGAACAGGCCCGCGCCCTGGACATCCATAGCGTCGCCGACCTGTACGGAGGCGTCGTGCCCCATGCGTTTCTCGTTCACAAGACCGCGGCCCACCCCCTGCCGGAACCCGGCATGGCGCACCCTGAAGGCTGGCAGCAGGCGCTGGGCCTGGCCTTGCGCAAGGTCGTTCTGCCCGGCTTCAGCGTGTTCAATGAGAAGGATGCGCTGCGTGCCCTGTCCCAACTCCAGGAAGCGGGCTATAAGAACCTCCGCGCCAAGCTCGCCAGCGCCAATGCCGGACGCGGACAAGGCGTTGTCGCCAGCCGCCAGGACCTGGAGCGCCTGCTCGATCAATTCGAATGGCGAGGCCAGCTCCAGCATGGATTGGTGCTGGAGGAAAACCTGCCCTACAGCCACACGTTCAGCGTGGGACAGGCCGACGTCGGCGGCAGCCTGCTTTCCTACATTGGCCAACAGCACGCCACCCTCAACCACCTTGGCGAGAAGGTGTACGGCGGCAGTACCTTGCTGGCGGCACGCGGCGGCTATGAGCAACTGCTGAAAGTCGGGGTCGTGCAGAATGCGCGCTACTTGATCGACGTGGCGGCGCGCTACGAGCACGCCTTCTTTTCCGCCTTCCCTGGTTTGTATGCCTCACGGCGCAACTACGACGTCATTCTTGGCATCAATACGCAAGGCGTTCAGAAACTGGGCGTGCTCGAGCACTCCTGGCGCTGCGGCGGCGCCTCCGTGGCCGAGGTGCTGGCCCTGCGCACGCTGCAACGCAACCCTCACCTGTCCTACACCTATGCCTGGACGCGCGAACGCTATGTTGAGCAGCCAGATAAGGCGCGGCAATCTCCTTATATTTACAGCCTTGCTCCGGACCACCATGGCTACCTTGCAAAATTCGGAGGACCCCGATAGATGAGTACGGAAATCTTTGACACCACAATAAAAGTCCCGCATCAGCAATTGAACGCTCGAATCCTGGTGCCGCAATCCCCGATCCCCGGCGTGTTGTTCGTTCACGGCTGGGGCGGAAGCCAGAAGTTCGATCTCAAGCGCGCGCACACCATTGCCGGCATGGGATGCATCTGTCTGACTTTCGATCTGGCGGGCCACACCGCCTCGCGGCAAGACCGCGAGCAGGTCACGCGCGAGCAGAACTTCCTGGATATCTGCGCCGCTTTTGACACGCTGCATAGCCACCCGATGGTGGATCAGGACTCGATGGCGGTAATCGGGCATAGCTATGGCGCTTATCTTGGCTGCCTGCTGAGCGAATGCCGTCCGGTGCGCTGGCTCAGCCTGCTCGCGCCGGCCCTCTATCCGGATGAGGACTGGTTCACACCGAAGGACCAGTTGAACCGCAGTCTGTTGAAGAATTATCGGCACTTGACGCACTCGCCCCGCGACAACCGCGCGCTGAAGGCCTGCACCAAGTTTGAAGGCGACGTGCTGTTGTTCGAGCCCGCCGAAGACGATCTGGTCCCGCGCCAGACCATACTCAGTTACCGGCAGGCCTTCACCTCCGCCAACTCCTTGACCCATCGGGTGTTGTACGAAGCGGATCATGGCCTGAGCGAAAAAGTGGCGCAACGCAACTATTCGGTCCTGCTCTACCGGTGGATCCAGGAAATGATTATTGGCGCGCGGATCGGCCACCTGCCAACCGACGCCAATTGAACCGATCAACCGCAAGCGCCGCGGCCACGCCGCCGCAGCGCTTATTCCCCCCTTACACGGATGCGCCGGAAAGCTTGACCACCTCATGCCATTTGCGGCTTTCCTCTTCCACTTTGCGGGCATAGTCCTGAGCGCCGCCCAGCAAGGGCTCCGCGCCTTCTATGCCCAGCTTGGACTGGAAGGCCGGCGTGGACGCCACCTTCAAGATTTCCGCGCTGAATTGCTCCAGCGCGGCCGGTGAAATGCTTTTGGGCGCCAGCACGCCATACGTCAACGTGCTTTCAAAGTCAGCCAGTGCCGACACGCCGGACTCCGCCACGGTTGGCACATCCGGCAGCAGGGCCAGCCGTTTCGGACTGGTGACCGCCAGCGCTCTGAGCTTGCCCGACTTGACAAAGGCCATGGCGGCGGGGATGACGCTGAAGCTGAAATGGACCTGACCGCCCGCCACGTCAGCCAGCGCGGGCGCCGTGCCTTTATACGGTACGTGCACGGCACTGCCCTGCGTGGCATGCAGAAACATTTCTCCGGTCAAGTGGCCGCCGCTGCCTGCCCCGCTTGATGCATAGTTCAGATCACTGTTTTTGTTTTTCAGCGCCTCCACCAATTCCTTCACCGACTGGATCGGCGAAGCGGCGGGCACGACCAGCAGCAAGGCCGATGACGCGAACATCGCCACCGGCTGCAAATCGGTGGCGGCGTTGAAGGACAGCCCCTGATACAAAGCGGGATTGATGGAGATGGTGCCGGTGTGGCCCAGCAAAAACGTATTGCTGTCAGCGGCGGCGCGCACCACTTGTTCCGTACCGAGATTGCCGCCAGCGCCGGGCTTGTTCTCGACCACGACGTTTTTCTTGAACGTTTCAGTCAGGCTGTGCGCCAGTTGGCGCGCAAACGCATCATTGCCGCCGCCCGGCGCGAACGGGACGATGATGCGCGTCATGCCTTGGCGGGTTTGCGCCTGCGCCGGCAGGCCCAATACCGCTGTGGCGCCAAGCGCCGATCCCGCCGCCAGGAAGCGGCGCCGGTGTTGAAGATAAAGAGGGGTGAAGCGCATGGAATACCTTTTTTATTGAAGCAACCTCAGCATGCTATACCCCTGAATCCATCTTCTGATCAGCGTTTTGCCGTATTCCGTCCTCCAACGCGAAGCCTGCCGTCCAGGATCAACAGGCTTCGCATGCCGCCAGTGCCTTCTTGCTCTGCGCCCGGGTGTAGTCAACGAAATAGTCCAAGAAGACACGGGTGCGGCGCGGGATGAACTTTCTGCTCGGCAAGGCCGCGAACATGGCCACCCGTCCGGTACTCCACGGGCTCAGCACGCGGATCAATTCTCCCCGGTTCAAATAAGGCGCGGCAATGTCCACCGACATCGAAGTAATGCCAACGCCATCCAAGGTGGCGCGCAGCAGCGTATCCGTGTGGTTGGCCACCAGGACGGCATCCACCTCAACGTCTTCCTCCCGTTGCTGATCCGACCACATGCGCCACGGCCACAATTGCCCGTCATCATTCTTGAGCCGCAGGCAATCGTGACTCAGCAGCTCCTCTGGCGTTTGCGGCGCCCCCTTGCGCGCCACATAGGCGGGCGATGCAACCAGCATGACTTCGGACTCGGCCACTTTGCGCGCAATCACGCTGCCGTCGAAATTGGCGTCCGCGCCGAGCAAGGTGATGTCGAAATCCTCAAGGGCGCCTTCCTTCTGGTTCCCCACTTCAATGTCAACCATGATGCCGGGGTACTGCTGACGAAACGACGGCAGCACCGGCGCAACCACATAACTGGCGA
>JBAYOI010000229.1:0-4379 GCA_041678365.1 Pigmentiphaga sp.
CAAAAGACGTGGGACTCGGGCAGCTTTTCCCATTGATGGTCTGGCTGGCCAACGGCAGATCAAATCGTTCGTCCGTACTGCGAACACGTGAGTGGCTGGCATTCATGGCGGGCGCTTCCCTCATTAATTCGGTTAAAACGAAAACATCGACATCCTGGCGGACGACGCCGGGTCCGCCAGCGCCGCCATCGACGCGGACAAGCGGGTCGAGGCGCGTTTGAGCGCGGGCAAGGCGCGCCGGACAAAGGCCTCGTCATCCAGCTCGGCCCGATTGATACTGACCGTCAGCGCGGCAAGCGCGCGGCCGCTTGTGTGAAACACCGGCACCGCCAGGCCTTTGATGCTCGGGACGATCTCACCGGCAACCCAGGCAAAGCCGTCTTGCCGGGTCTTCATCAAGACGTCTCTCAACACGGCCTTGTCCACGATGGTGGATGCGTTGTAGGGGCGCAGCGCCACGGTTTCAAGGTAATGCTCCAACTGGTCGTCCGTTTGCATGGCCAGCAGCATCCGCCCCATCGAAGTGCAATAGGCGGGCAAGCGGGAACCCACGGTGGACACCCGGTTCAACACCCGGCGCACCGGAATCCGCAACACATAGACCGCATCCTCGCCATCCAGCACGGACAGGCTGCAGGTTTCATCCAACTCCCTGACCAACTGCTCCAGCACCGGCTCGGCAAACTGCCACATCGGCGTGGAAGACAGATAGGCATTACCCAACTGCAAGACTTTCGGCGTCAGCATGAAGTGCCGATCATCGACTTTTTCCGCAAACCCCAGCGTGCACAAAGTCAGCAGCACCCTTCTGGCGCTGGCCCGGGTCAAGCCCGTGCGCTGGGCGACCTCGACCAGCGTCAGCCGCGGCGTTGCGTCGCTGAAGGTTTGGATCACTTCCAGGCCCTTGGCCAGTCCGCCGACAAAGTCACGCGGATTGCTGGCCGGGTAGCGATCCCGCTTACCGCCAGCGGGCAGCTGTCTCTCATCCATGCCTGACCTACCTTTCACTCGGAATCAGCTGGTTCGCACGTAATCCGCATCCGTCAACACATTGACCACTGCCTGCCGCCCTTGCCGTACCGCTTCAACCGCTTGCCGCAAAACATCCCGAAGTTGATCAACGCGCTCGACCCGCGCCGCGAAACCGCCACTGGCCGTCACCACCTGCTCATAGTCCGGCGCCGGCTCCAGGCTGGACAGAACAGGCTGCGTACTGTGCGCCGCCCGACCATCCGGATACATGGACAGCGTGGCCCGGTGGACGGCGGCCCAACGGCGATTATTGAAAATCACCGTCAAGAACGGCAAGTTCATTGAACGCGCAACAAAGTGAGCCGGGGTCGGATTGCCGAACATATAGCAGCCATCCCCCAAGGCCGCGACCACGAAGGACTCGGGCGAAGCCAGTTTGACCCCAAGCGCCATGCCCAAGCCCCAGCCCAGGCCGCCCGCCTGACTGAGCGTAAAGAAATGGCCGGGACGCGTCACCGTCAATTCTTCAAGCGCAAAGGGGTATTCATTGATCAGCACCGTGTCTTCATCGAAGTATTCCGCCAGCACCTTCGACACATAACGATGGTTCAAACCCTCAACCGCAGGCGGTGGACGGCGCTCCGACTGGAACGTCCGGACCCGCTGCTGGCGTTGCGCCTGAAGTTGCGGGCCAAGCCCGCCACTTTGCCGCAACGCCGTATCCAGCTCGGTCAGAAAGGCGGCGGCATCGCATTGCATCGTCAAGTCCGACGCAAAGCTGCGCATCGGGTAGGCGCTGCACAAGGGGTCCTCTCCCACTTGAACCACCTGGCATGAAACCGGCGGCTCATTTTGATCCGGCAACCAGGGCACGTCGCACTCAAGCACAATCAGACAATCCGCGTCCGTCATCAGCGGTGCGGGATCAAAGCCGCAGAACATGGGGTTGCCAGTGCGCAGGCTGGCGTGGCGCGGCCGATACTGCACAACGGGAATCGACCATGCCTCGGCAAATTGATCAAGCGCCCAGAACGCCTTGGCGTCCCGCCCGGCATCCGCGGTCACGATCAGCGGACGCTTGGCCCGCGCCAGGCACTCCGCCACTTGCCGCAGCGCCTCGGCATCCGGGCGCGCCGCCTTGGCTGGGCGGCTCTGCCGGACCGGCAACGCAGGCGGCAAGGCGGGCGCGCTCAGCACTTCGCGCGGCAACACCAGGTAAGCGGGCCCTGGCGGCGACGATTCCACCAGGGAGAAGGCGCGGTTCACCACCGCCTCCACCTGCGCGGGGTCGCGCAATTCGTAATCCCATTTGACGAACTCGCGCAGCATGCCCGCCTGATCGAACATTTCCTGCGCCCAGTTGATGTAATTGTTGCGGGCGCCGAACCGGCCACCTTCCAGCACCGGCGTCCGCCCTGCCGTCAGAATCAGCGGGATGCGCTGCCGGGATGCATTCATCAGCCCGCACAAGGCATTGGCCGTGCCGAGCCCGACGTGAACCATCACGACTTGTGGGCGCCCGGTCACCGCTGCCGCGCCATAGGCCATGGCAACGGCCACATTCTCATGCGGAACCAGAACTGGCAGCGGCATCGGCCCCGCGCCCCGTTCGAACGCTTCAATCAGCGGCGGGAAATCGGTGCCCGCATTGCAGAACAGCCACTGGACACCTTGATCGGACAACGCGCGCAGATAGGTATCGGCAACCGTGTCTGGACCCTTGCTCATCGCTCACACTCTCTTGCTGGGTTGATGCAAGCAGTGTCTTGCAGCTCAAACCAGCGGGTCAAGCGTCTTCATTTTTGGTGCGGTATGCGCACAAGGGCGTTGAGACCGCCCACGCAGAGGCGCGGCGGGGCATTTTTAGATCACGCTCAGACGCGCTCCTCTTCACCGCTCTTGAGGTCGAAACGGAAAGCGCAGCCACGGCAGACCAGGGCGACCTGTGAAACGTATTGGCCGCAAGCCGGGCAGGGCTTTCCACCCCTGGCCTTCAGAAAGGCATTCATGCGCTGGCGAGCTCTGCGCCTGGACATCAGCCATCCCAATCCGACTCCTGCCAGCAAAAACGTTATTGCCGACATCATCACCATGTCCATAGATCCACCAAGTGAAATAAGAACGGCCTTGCCGGCCGGCGCCGTCAACGGCGAGGCTTGCGCTTTGGCCCGTGGCCACCGGAAGCGGGGTTGAACGCCAACGCTTCTCGATGATTACCAATAAGAGACGGATTTATTCCGTGCAGTGTCCGTTGCAATTTCACGCTGAAATTGCAACTTTCTCATCTTAATGCAAGCATTTGATTCATTAGAAGACCTGCTTTCAGGTATTGTCATGCCCTTGCAGTGAACCTACGATGGCCGCATAGCGTCGAGCCGCCCTCCCTCACCCGGTCCGTCCGACAGCTTCTTGGAACGACGATTTCATGACCCCTGAGCCCACGCCCCCTTTGCCCGCCACGGATCTCCCCGCACCGGTTCTGATCGTTGAAGACGAGCCATTGTTGCAAGAACGCCTGCGCGCCCTCCTGTGCCAGCTGGGCTATGCCGAGACCGACCTGATCGTGGCCGGTTCACTCCGCGAAGCCCGTGACTGTCTGTCCGCGCAGACCATCAAGCTCGCCTTGATCGATCTCATGCTGCCCGACGGCAGCGGATTGACCCTGATCAGCCAATTGCGTTCAGAAGATCCCAACCTGGGCATTCTGGTGGTCTCGGCCTGGAGTTCGGAGGAGTCCATCCTCAGCGCGCTGCGCGCCGGCGCCACCGGTTACGTGCTCAAGGAGCGCGACGACATTGAAGTCTCCATGTCGATCCGCAGCGTGCTGCGCGGCGGCGCGCCCATTGACCCTTTCATCGCCCGGCGCATCCTGGAACTCCTGCCGCTGCTTCCCAAGCCGCCCAATCCCTCGCCGCCCGGCGAAGCGCTCAGCGACCGGGAAGGCCAGATCCTGCAACTGGTGGCAGACGGGCTGACCAACCGCGAGATAGCCGAACGCCTGTTCCTGTCCCGCTATACGGTTGAAACGCATATCAAACGGATCTATCGGAAACTGGCTGTGTCGTCACGCACGATGGCCGTACGAACAGCGCGCGAGCGCGGCGTGCTCGAGTGACTGTTGCCGGTCTGACGCGCTTTTTTCTGGGATGGCTGTGTGCGGGGTTGTTTGGTTTTTCCGCACCCGCCTGGGCAAGCGCCCTCCTGCCGCCCGATGACACCTGCGCCCCGCACATTCTCTCGGTCATGGCCGCCCCCGGTAACGGTCAAGCCTCTGTCAGACCAAGCAGCGGCTGGGTGCCCGTCACCCTGCCCGACAACTGGGCGCAGCGCTGGCCAGATCTGGACGGCGCGGTCTGGTACCGCATCGACTGGCAGCAACATTGCGCCGATGCCGACTCGCTCAACAC
>JBAYOI010000230.1:0-4370 GCA_041678365.1 Pigmentiphaga sp.
CGTTACGATGAAGACACCCGCTTGGTGGTTTTTCAGCTGATGGATGGATTGCTCACGCTGCCTGAACCTCTGGATGAAGATTTCTTTGACCACCTGGATGCGCACGAGGATACCGACATGATGCAACAACTGAATAGCCTGCAACGCGTCAGGCTGCGTCGAGAAAAAGCCGCCAGTGAAGAGAAAGGGCGGATGGAAGGAAAGTCAGGTTTGCTTCAATCCCTACTCCAGCACAAATTCGGCCCCTTGCCTGATTGGGCGCTGGCCTACCTGCACAACGCCGATGCCGACACCCTGCAAACCTGGGCCTTGCGGGCCCTGGACGCCGACCGCCTGGAATCCATCTTCAACGCGTAAGCGAGCGCTGCTCGCGAACCGGTCTGGGGAGAGGGGTTCGCGAGCAGCGCTCGCTACAGCGACTGGTGCTTTTTTTCCAATGAAGCGCGCAGCTTGTCCAGCAACTGGTCCAACGTTTCCATCTCCACCGCGCTGAAATCGGCAAACAGCACCGTCTTTTCAAAATTCTCCCCCACCCGATCCGCCTGTTCCCGGATCCGCTGCCCCGCTTCCGTCAGGTGCAGCTCGTACGCGCGGGCATCGCGGCGGCTGATGGTCCGCGTCATCAGCCCCAGCTCCACCAGATTGCTGACCATCTTCGACAACACCGTTTTCTCAATGAAGGTTTCCGCCTGAAGCTGATTGAGCTGGATCCCGGGGCTTTCATTGACCTTTCTCACAATCCGGAAATCCCGGATCGTGAGTCCCAACTCCGCCCGATACTGCTCATTAACCTGGCGCACCAGCTCACTTTTCAGCAGATCCAGCTTATAGGTCAGGTAGGAACCCAGTTTTCTGCTCACCGCACGACTCCCTGTTCTTGAATCCCCCCGTCAACCGCGCAGCCAGGGTTATTACTAAGTGAAAAATTCAATAGTTGCAATAGCATCCTAATCTTACATGATGAAGGTAGAAGGATGACTGAGAAAATTAAAACTGCTTTTTCCCAAGACATGATGGCTTGGAGGCACACGCTCCATCGTAATCCAGAGCTTGGGTTTGAGGAGTTTGAAACCGCCGCGTTCATTGAAGCCAAGCTGCAGGGCTGGGGCATTGAAACCCATACCGGCATTGGCGGCACCGGCGTGGTCGGCGTCATTAAAGGCGAACGCGGCCCGGGCCGCAACATCGGCTTGCGCGCGGACATGGACGCCCTGCCGATGCAGGAAGAAACCGGCGTGCCGTATGCCTCCACCATTCCCAACCGTTTCCACGGCTGTGGGCATGACGGCCATACTGCCATCCTGCTCGGGGTTTCCCGCTATTTTTCGCAAAACCGGGACTTTCATGGCACCTTGAACCTGATTTTCCAACCGGCGGAAGAACTGCTGCGCGGCGGCTCCAGAATGATCGAGGACGGCCTGTTCGAGCGTTTCCCGTGCGATGAAATCTATGGGCTGCACAACCACCCTCCGCTGGAGCCCGGCAAGGTCGGCGTGCGCACCGGGTCCATTTTGTCGGCCTGCGATCAATTCCGCATCACGATTCGCGGCATCGGGGGCCATGCGGCCAGCCCGCACCGGGCCATTGATCCGATCATGATTGGCGCCTCGCTGATCCAGAGCCTGCAAACCGTCATCAGCCGCTCGGTGGACCCGCTGCAAACCGCCGTGCTCAGCGTATGCCAGTTCCATGCGGGCACCGCGATCAACGTGATTGCCAGCGAAGCGGTGCTGGAAGGCACCGTCCGCACGCTGGATCACGACATCCAGGCGCTGGTGCTGGAGCGGATGAAGGAGATCTGCCACGGCCATGCGCAAACCTACCGCTGCGAAATCGAGTTCGATCACCTGCTGACCTCGCCCGCCACCATCAATACGGCGCAACAGGCTCAGGTCGTGCGGGACGCTGCCACCGCCATTCTCGGCGCGGACAAGGTGGATCCCGACATCGCCCCGCTGATGGCTTCCGAAGACTTCGCCTACATGCTGCAGGAGAAGCCCGGCGCCTATTTCTTCCTCGGGAATGGCGGCTATATGTGCCATCACCCCAAGTTCGACTTCAATGACGAGGTCCTGCCCGTCGGCATGTCCGTCATGGCCGAAATCGCCCACCAACGCTTGACCCCTTTACCCACCTAAGAAGGTAACCGCTATGATCCGATTCACTTCCGTTGCCGCCGCCACGCTGGGCGCGTGCCTGGTTTTTGCCGCCCCGGCGCAGGCGCAGAACTATCCAACCAAACCCATCCATATTCTGGTCAACGGCGCACCCGGCAGCCTGCCTGACCTGTTCGCCCGCCCGATTGCTGAAAAAATGCGCCAATCCTTGGGGCAGGCGGTGGTGGTTGACAACCGCCCGGGCGCAGGCGGCTTGCTGGCCATGACCCACCTGAAGAACAGCCAGCCCGACGGCTACACGCTGGCCATTGTTACCAATGCGCACGCGGTCTGGAACCAGTACCTGTTCAAGGAACTTCCCTACGACACCCGCAAGGACCTGAAACCGATTGCGCCGGTGGCCACCATTCCGATGGTGCTGACCGCCCCGAAAGACTTCCCGGCCAATACCATCCAGGAAACCATCGAGCTGGCCAAGAAACAGCCGGGCGTCTTGAACTATGCCTCCTCCAGCGTCGGTTCGCCGCCGCACGTCCTGTTTGAAATGCTGAAGTTGCAGACCAAGGCCGACATTCTCCACGTGCCGTTCAAATCCGGCCCGGACGCCATGAACTCGACCATCAGCGGACGCACCCAGCTCTACCTGGCGGGTTCGGCCCTGGTCGAGCCGATGACCAAGGACGGCCGCCTCAAGGCGCTGGCCGTGGGCACGCCCGAGCGCCTGAGCAGCTTCCCCAATGTGCCGACCTTTGCCGAAGCCGGTCTGCCGGGCCATGACAACGCGGTCTGGCTGGGCATGGTCACGCGCAGCGGCGTGCCGGATGAGGTGGTCGGCAAACTCCACCAGGCCATCAATGACGCCATCACCTCGCCGGACATGGCGAACATTTTCAAGGCCCAAGGTTCCGCACCCTACACCAGCAGCACTGCGGACTTTGAAAAACGCATCCAGGAAGAGCACGAGCGTTGGGGTCCGGTCATCAAGGAAGCCAACATCAGTCTGGATTGAAGACGGCCACGCGCTGACGCCGCCGTTTCCCCGGTTGGGAGGAATGGCACAAAGAAAAGCGGATTGCCGATGACAGGCAATCCGCTTTTTTCATGCGGCGCATGGCAACCCGCCCAGCGCGCCCTCTTTAATTGACGGCGGCGCCCGAATCCTTCACCGCCTTGGACCAGAGCTTGTTGTCTTCAACAATTTTGCTAGCGAACTGGTCAGGCGTATTGCACAGTGCATTGACACCAATGGACGCCAGCTTCTTGACGAACTCCTCCGTTTTGCAAGCCCGCACCAGCGAGTTGACCAAGGTATCCACCACATCCTGAGGCGTTTCCTTGGGCGCGGCAATCCCATTCCAGGTTTCCGTGGTGAAGCCGTCAAACCCCTGCTCCGCCACCGTCGGGACGTCAGGCAGATCAGCCGAACGCTTCAGGCCCGACGCCGCCACAACGTTCAGGCGATTGCCTTTCAAATAAGGCAGCACCTCCGCCACATTGCCAAAGTACATCGGCACCTGGCCGCCCACGACGTCCGCGATGGCGGGCGCACCGCCCTTGTACGGCGCATGAATCATATCCAGATTGGCGCGGTCAACGAACATGGCCATGGTCAGGTGGCTGACCGAACCGCTGCCCGCCGACGCATACGGCACTTTGCCGGGATTGGCCTTGACGTGGTCAACCAGCTCTTTGAGTGTTTTGGCCGGAAAACTGGGCGAGACCGCCAGCGCAAACTCATTGGTGGCCACAATGGACACCGGCTTGAAGTCATTGACGGGATCGTAGGAGACTTTCATGACGTGCGGGACAATGGCCATTTGCGGCAGCGTTGCCATGAACAGCGTATAGCCGTCAGGGCGGGCGCGCGCCACGTAATCGGCGGCAATGGCGCCATTGGCGCCGGGCCGGTTGTCAACCACAACGGACTGTTTCAGGTCCTTGGTCAGCCACTCCGCGGTGATACGGGCGATGCTGTCCGTATTGCCGCCCGCGGCAAAGGGAACAACAATGGTGATAGGACGCTCTGGCCACGCCGCCTGCGCGCTACTTGAAAAGGCAATCGTCATCAGAGACGCTACGGAAAGCACGTTCAGTTTCATCGTCAAGCCCATCCCTTGTTAGGAAAACTCACTCTGAAGGAGTGACGGTCTCCAGCCAATTGGCCGGAGCCATGGATTGATAAACTTCACACGCCTCCGCCTTGGCGGCATTGACGTGTTGAATCGCTGCCTCACGAGCCGCATCGGCATCCGC